>JAYTVD010000070.1:0-25549 GCA_043744175.1 Phyllobacteriaceae bacterium | reverse complement strand
CGGCGGCCAAGACCGACAAGACATCGCCGATCTATGGCATGCCAATTTTGGATGTGGATAAGGCCGCTACCTGCCTCTTCGTGAAGCGTTCAATGGCTTCCGGCTACGCCGGTATCGACAATTCATTGTTCTATAATGAGGGCACGATGATGCTCTTGGGTGATGCTAAGAAGATGACGGATGATATTGTGAAGGCGCTGGAAGATTGATCCAACGTTGTTCCGATAGTGAAAAAACCCGCTTCGCGCGGGTTTTTTATTGATAATTTTTTGAATAGGTAGCTGGCAAGCCAACTTGGCTTGCTTGGGGTTTTTATTGTGCTGGCGCTACCGGAGCAGCGGCTGGCGCGGCAGCGGGTGCACGATCAGGCTCTCCGCGCGTGCGTGCCAAACCTTCTTGCGCGGGACCATAGCTCGGGTCGAGAATTGCAGCGCGTTGATAGGACTTAACAGCCTTTTTCATCTCGCCACGTTGTTCATACACCAGCGCTTGGTTCGCCCAGCTTTCAGCCAGCTTGTCATTCAACTTGATTGCCTGATTGAAATCAGCAAAGGCATTTTCTGTGCTGCCCAGCGCCAAATAGGAAATGCCGCGACCATTATATGGTTCAGGTGCTTCCGGATCGAGCGATATGGCGGTTGAGAAATCGCTGATGGCATAATCATGCTGCTTGCGTGTTTGATAAATCAAGCCACGGTTATGGTAGGCGCGCGGGTCGGTCGTATCCAAGGCTATGGCTTGCTGGAAGTCATTGAAGGCTTGGTTTATGCGGCCCGCTTTGCGATAAAGATTGCCACGGCCGATATAGGCGGCATCATATTTCGGATTGATTTTTATTGCGCGGTTATAGTCGTTGGCAGCATTGCCCAAATCGCCGAGGAAGCGATAGATCAATGCGCGGTTGGCATAGGCCTGATAAAAATCGGGCTTCAATTGCAGCGCCCGATTAAAATCGGATAAAGCTTCATTATAGCGGCCTGCACGGCCGAGAGCGGCACCGCGCACATTATAGCCGTTTGGATCTTGCGGGTTTTGATTGATAACGTCTGTCAGCGAGGCAATGTTGCTGCTCGAACCCTCTGCGCGGTCGATCGATGTGGCGATTTCGCCGCCCGGATTTGATACGCACGCGGTCATGGCCAATGTTGAGGCGACAAGCGCAAACCGCATGATTGCCGATGGACGAAGTGCGATGGACGCTGCGTTTATCATTCAAAATTCCCTGACCGGAATGTTAGTCTATACGAATATTTTGGTGCACCACAAATAGAAAAAGGTGGAAACAACTATGTTGCTCCACCCCTATGGTTCAATACCGGCTAAAAAGCGGCAGATTAGCTGCGCGGTGCGCCGACTTTTTCAACAATCGGCTTAACAGCAATCAGACCTTCGCGCTGTGCGCGCTTGCGGGCCAACTTGCGTGTGCGACGAATGGCTTCTGCCTTTTCGCGGGCGCGCTTTTCAGACGGCTTTTCAAATGCGCCGCGCATCTTCATTTCGCGGAAAACGCCTTCGCGCTGCAACTTCTTCTTCAAAGCGCGGAGCGCTTGGTCAACATTGTTATCACGAACGAGTACTTGCACGTGTAATCACGCCTTTCGGGTCTATATTAAACAAAAAATTCAGGTCTCAGCAGGGAGTTTCCCCGCAAGCTGCGGCGCAAATAGCAGATTGAGGCGGGCGTGTCTATCTTTGATGATGAGGTTTTAACGGGAAAAAGCCTGCTAATGAATTTGCCATAGCATAATTCGCTTTTCCGTCACACATCGTCGCATTATGTCCTGCGCACTTGGCATTGCATTGGCTAGTGGTAAGACTAATTATCGCGCTATCCTGCATTTCGTTATTATAAGGCATTGCCCATGCGTAAATATTCGGTTTTTGCTCTCGCCCGTGAGGCCATGCGTGCTCATAAGGGCTGGGATAAGCAATGGACTTTTCCGGAGCCTAAGGCATCTTATGATGTGATTATCGTGGGCGCGGGCGGACATGGGCTGGCAACGGCCTATTATCTGGCCAAGGAACACGGCATTACCAATGTGGCGGTGCTGGAAAAAGGCTGGCTTGGCGGCGGCAATACGGGCCGCAACACCACGATTATTCGCTCTAACTATCTCTATGACGAATCAGCGGGCATTTATGACCATGCCGTGAAGCTGTGGGATGGGCTGTCCCAAGACCTCAATTATAATGTGATGTATTCCGCGCGCGGCGTGATGATGCTGGCGCACAATGTGCATGATGTTCAGGTTCTGAAGCGCCATGTGCATGCCAACCGTCTCAACGGCATTGATAATGAGTGGCTGACACCTGAAGAGGCCAAGGCCTATTGCCCGCCGCTGAACATCGCGGCGTCTGCGCGCTATCCCGTTGTTGGCGCAACATTGCAGCGTCGCGGCGGCACGGCGCGCCATGATGCTGTTGCCTGGGGCTATGCCCGCGCGGCGGCTGATCGCGGTGTGGATATTATCCAAAACTGCGAAGTGACTGGCATTCGCCGCGAGGCCGATGGTTCGGTTTCCGGCGTGGAGACCTCCAAGGGCTTTATCGGCGCGAAGAAAGTTGGCGTTGTTGCTGCTGGTCACACATCGGTGCTGATGGAAATGGCGGGCGTTCGTATGCCGCTGGAAAGCTATCCGCTGCAAGCGCTGGTATCGGAACCGGTGAAGCCTGCCTTCCCGTGCGTGGTCATGTCTAATACTGTGCACGCCTATATCTCGCAGTCGGATAAGGGCGAGTTGGTTATCGGCGCGGGCACGGACCAATATGTGTCTTACTCGCAAACCGGCGGCCTGCACATTTTGAACCACACGCTGGATGCGATTTGCGAAATGTTCCCGATGTTTGGCCGCATGAAAATGCTGCGCTCATGGGGCGGCATTGTGGATGTGACGCCGGACCGCTCGCCGATTTTGGCTAAGACCCCTGTGAAGGGGCTTTATGTCAACTGCGGTTGGGGCACGGGCGGGTTTAAGGCGACGCCTGGTTCCGGCAATGTATTCGCGCACACGATTGCCCGCGACGAGCCGCACAAGATCAACGCACCGTTCACGCTGGAGCGATTCCGCACCGGACGCCTGATTGACGAAGCGGCAGCTGCTGCCGTTGCGCATTGAAAATTTTTGAGAACAGAGAAACGCCATGCTTTTGATCCGTTGTCCCTATTGTGAAGAAGAGCGTCCGGAGCTGGAGTTCCGCAACACGGGCGAGGCGCATGTTGCCCGCTCCGGCGATCTGGCGAATGTGTCGGATGAGGACTTTGAAAAGTTCCTCTATATTCGCGAGAACCCGAAGGGCGTGAATTATGAGCGTTGGCGGCACATCCATGGCTGCGGACGGTTTTTCAACGCTGTGCGCCATACGGTTTCCGATAAATTTTTGATGGTTTACAAGGCAGGCGAGCCTAAGCCTGCGCTGGATGGGTTGGTTCCGGCCAAGCCTGCCAAGGCACCCAAAGCTAAAAAGGGAGATGCGGCATGAGTGGCGCTAACCGCATCCAAGGCAAGGGCGCATTGACGCCAGCCAAAACCGTTCGCTTCACGTTTGACGGGCAATCATACACGGGCCTAGAAGGCGATACGCTTGCCTCGGCGTTGCTGGCCAATGGCGTTCATCTGGTCGGGCGCTCGTTCAAATATCATCGTCCGCGCGGGTTTCTTGGCGCGGGTCCGGAAGAGCCGAACGCGCTGATGGAAATTTCGCGCGATAGCGTGCGCCGCCAGCCAAATGTGCGAGCCACCTGTCAGGAACTTTATGATGGGCTGATGGCATCATCGCAAAACCGCTGGCCATCGCTGACGTTTGATGTGGGCGCGGTGAACTCGCTGGGTTCGCCATTTTTTGCGGCTGGTTTTTACTACAAGACTTTCATGTGGCCGAAGTTTGCGTGGAAGAAAATCTACGAACCATTCATTCGCCGTGCGGCAGGTCTTGGCGTTGCGCCGACGGAAGCGGATACGGACCATTACGCCAACCGTTTCGTGCATTGTGATGTGCTGATTGTTGGTGGCGGGCTGGCGGGCTTGCTGGCGGCAAAAGCTGCGGGAGAGGCAGGCAAGGATGTTATTCTTGTTGATGAGCAGCCTGCACTTGGCGGCGCTTTGAAGCATGAGGCTGATATTATTGTGGACGGTAAGTCCGGCGCGGCATTTGCAATTGAAATCGCTACCGCGCTTGAAGCGATGGACAATGTGCGGGTGCTTACACGCACCACGGCCTTTGGTTATTATGCGCAAAATATGGTGGCGATGGCTGAGCGCGTGACGGAGCATCTTGCTAATCCTGATGCTGCGTTGCCGCGTGAGCGACTGTGGCAGGTGCGCGCGGGCAAAGTCATTCTGGCAACAGGCGCGATTGAGCGCCACATGGTGTTTGCGGAAAATGACCGCCCCGGCGTGATGCGGGCGTCTGCGGGCCGCACTTACTTAAACCAATATGGCGTCGCTGTTGGCCGCCGCGTTGGCATTTATACCGCCAATGATAGCGCCTATGCAGTGGCGTTTGAACTGAAAGCGGCTGGTATTGATGTCCCCGCGATTGTGGATGTTCGCGCCGATGTGAGCGATGAGCTGCTGGCCAAAGCCAAGGAGCTCGGCATTGAAGTGCTGGCTAACCACGGTGTTGTGAAAGCTGGTGGTCGTCTTCGCGTAACGTCCATGCACGTAGCGCCAAATGCTGGCGGGGCCAAGCGCGAGATTGCGATTGATGCGCTTTTGAACAGCGCGGGCTGGACGCCATCCGTGCATCTCTGGTCACAGTCGCGCAGCAAGCTCATTTTTGATGATGTGCGCGGCATTTTCGTGCCGGGCGAGGCGGCGCAAGATGTTGTGTCCATCGGCGCTTGCAACGGTACGGAAGATTTATCCGCGCTTGTCAGCGAAGCGATTGCGGCAGGTGGCAAGGGCAAGGCTCCGAAAGTTTCCGGCGGCTCGGCCTCTGTTGGCATGTCAGGTTCGGCGCTGGGCGCTGGTCCAGATGATACGGTCAAAGCCTTCGTCGATTTTCAGAATGATGTGACTGCCAAAGACATTCGCATGGCGGTGCGCGAGGGCATGCACTCTATCGAGCATGTCAAGCGCTTTACCACCAATGGCATGGCGTCCGATCAGGGCAAGACATCGAATATGCACGGGCTGGCGATTGCTGCCGAGGCGCTGGGCAAGCCGATTCCGCAGGTTGGTCTCACGACGTTCCGCGCGCCTTATACGCCGGTGACTTTCGGCACGATTGTGAACCATGCCAAAGGTCCGCTGTTTGATCCGACACGGCGCACGGCTATGCACGAAAGTTCCGCCAAAATGGGCGCGGTGTTTGAAGATGTCGGCACATGGAAGCGTGCCTGGTATTTCCCGCTGGCGGGTGAAACCATGCACCAGGCCGTGGACCGCGAGTGCAAAAATGTGCGCACCAACGCGGGCATGTTTGATGCCTCCACTCTGGGCAAGATCGAAGTGGTCGGGCCGGATGCGGCTAAGTTCCTCAACATTCTCTATACCAACTCATGGGATAAGCTGGGCGTCGGGCGCTGCCGTTATGGCATCATGCTGCGCGAAGATGGCTTCATCTATGATGACGGCGTGGTTGGCCGTATTGCGGAAGATCGCTTCCACGTGACCACCACCACCGGCGGTGCGCCGCGTGTTATGGCGCACATGGAAGATTATCTGCAAACCGAGTTTCCGGACTTTAACGTCTGGCTGACATCAACATCTGAAGAGTGGGCGGTTATCGCCGTGCAGGGGCCGAAGGCGCGTGAAATTATTGCGCCGTTCGTTACTGGCATGGATATGTCCAACGAAGTTTTCCCGCACATGAGCGTGCGTGAATGCCAGTTTATGGGCGTGCCTTGCCGCCTGTTCCGCATGACCTTTGCGGGCGAACTTGGTTTTGAAATCAACGTGCCTGCCAACTATGGCCAAGCGGTGTGGGATGCGATTTATGCTCATGGCGCGCCTATGGGGCTTGCGCCCTATGGCACCGAAGCGATGCACATTTTGCGCGCTGAAAAGGGCTACATCATTGTCGGCCAAGACACGGATGGAACTGTGACGCCTCAAGATGCGGGCCTTTCATGGGCGATTGCCAAGTCGAAGCCGGACTTTGTGGGAATTCGTGGTCTGAAGCGTGTCGATCTTGTCGCTCCCGGTCGCAAGCAGTTGGTGGGCCTCAAGACCAAAGATCCGAAGACGGTCTTGGAAGAGGGCGCGCAGATTGTGCTTGATCCGAACCAGCCAATCCCGATGAAAATGGTTGGCCATGTGACATCGTCTTACTGGTCAGAAAACTGTGAACGTTCGATTGCCATGGGGCTCGTTGCTGGTGGCTTTGAGAAAATGGGCCAGACGGTTTTCATCCCCATGCCGGACCGCGTGATTGAAGCTGAAATCTGCGATGCAGTGTTTTACGATAAAGAAGGCGGGCGCATAAATGTCTGATCTCAACCTCAAATCCCGCCAACCATTGGATGGCCGCATCGCCGCCTATGGCGCTGCTGCGCTTTCGCCAGCCGCTCCTGCATCCCGTCTCTCGCTCCGTGCGCGGCCTGATGCGGGTACCGCGCTTTCCAAGGCGCTGGGCATCGCGCTTCCCGTGAAGCCAAAGACCAGTGCTGTCTCCGGCTCGCGCACGGCGTTTTGGCTCGGCCCTGATGAATGGCTGATTGTGGACGACGCGGGCAAAGACATGGTAGCGGAATGTGCCAAGGCAAAAGTGCTCTGCTCGACTGTCGATGTCTCCCAGCGCAACACGGCTGTGATGGTGATGGGAGCGAATGCAGAAGGCACGTTATCTGCTGGTTGTCCGCAAAATCTGTCGGAGGCTGCGTTTCCAGTCGGCGCTGTTTCGCGCACGCTGCTTGGCAAGATCGAAGTGATTATCTACCGCAAAGACCGCCAAGTTTTCCGCGTGGAATGCTGGCGTTCGTTTTCGGATTATATGTTTACGTATCTGTCCGACGCGGCGCGGGATAGCGTGGCGTGATATTTGTTTATCTGTATGACAGTGTAATATCTGGCATATGGAGGATTAACTACTATGCGCTCAAGTCGTCCGGTTACAGTCACGCTCGGAAAACAGCAATCAATTCTCGATGCCAGTTTGGCTTCAGGTAATTATGAGTCTGCAAGCGAAGTGGTTCGGGCAGCTTTGCGTGCATTGCGCCGTGAAGATGAAATTCTCAATGAAGTAATGTCGGAGAAAATCCGCGAATCTATGCAGGATTCTCGTCCCGACATTCCGATGAGCGAGGTTTTTGCCAAGTTGCGGGCACGGCAACTGGCGAAGTCACAATAGGATGGCGCGGGTCGTCAAATTTCGTCCTGCCGCCGAAGCGGATTTAACAGCACTTTTTGACTACATAGCTGAAGCCAGTCGCCCGCATCGTGCGGGGCGCTATATCGGTCGCGTTGAGGCCGCATGTTTAGCTGTGGCAGAATTTCCGGAACGCGGCACGATGCGAGATGATCTCTACCCGAATATCAGGATCATGGGCTTCGAACGCAGAGCCTCGATAGCATTTCTCGTCAATGAAACGACAGTTCGGATCGTTCGCATATTTTATGGTGGACGGCAGTTTCCCGAAACGTGGGACGACGAAAATGATGGCGAGTAATACTACTACTCGCCCATCTCCACCACTGCCAGCGTCAGCCACGTCGCCTTCAATGCTGGGCTTAGAGACCCTTCAATCTCCAGCGCCACTTCGTAAGTATTGAGTACGCGGCCGGATTTGCGGATGTCGGCGGCGGCGAGGGTGAAGCGGGCGCGGACTCTTGCGCCGGATTTTACAGGTGTCAGAAAGCGCAGCTTATCGAAGCCATAATTGATGCCCATGGTCGCGCCGACGATGCCGGGCAGGGCTTCATAGGCGAGCGTTGACAAAAGTGAGACTGTGAGAAAACCGTGGGCAATAGTGCCGCCAAATGGCGCTTCTGCTTTGGCGCGTTCGGGGTCCACGTGGATGAATTGGTGATCGTCTGTGGCGTCGGCAAACCGGTTTATCATGTCTTGGCTCAACACGCGCCATTCGGACAGGCCAATTTCCGTGCCGACCGCTGCACGCAACTCATCGAGGGTTAGAGGTGGTTTCATGTGTGCCGCCCAATTGCTTTAGTGTTAGCAAATGCGGCAATCTGCGGTTTTTGTCTAGAGTTGATGCATCTTTAGTCCAAGCCACTTGCCAACTTGGTAAAAGCGACCGAAAGTACTATTCCAAGCAAATTTAGTTCCGTGCATTCTTGGTTCAACATTCGGGAGGATTGTTGATTGGATATAAGTGGTGAGTATGAAATCGCTGCGCCGCGGGCACGCGTCTGGCAGCTATTGAATGATCCGGTGGTGCTGAAAGAGTGCATACCCGGCTGTGAAGAATTGACCGCTGACGATGAAAACTCATTTGCAGCGACTGTCGTTCTTAAAATTGGCCCCATCAAAGCAAAGTTTAACGGCGAAGTGACGCTTTCGGATAAGGTTGTGCCGGAAAGCTACACCATCACCGGCGAAGGCAAGGGCGGTATCGTCGGCTTTGCCAAGGGCGCGGCCAAGGTTCACTTGGCTGAACATGAAGGCACTACAACACTGACTTACAACGTGAATGCCGATGTTGGCGGCAAGATTGCCCAGCTCGGTGCTCGCCTTGTTGTTTCAACATCTAAGAAACTGGCCGATGAGTTTTTCGGGAAGTTTGCAGATATTGCCGGAGCGCCGGTCGCCTAAGTTTTGAAGAATAAACATCATGAGGAGGAACATGAATGTCGAAGATTGAACTGACCATCAATGGCCGCAAAGTGGCCGGAGACGTCGAAGACCGCACATTGCTTGTGCAGTTTATCCGTGAAAATGCATTGCTAACAGGAACCCACGTCGGGTGTGATACATCGCAGTGCGGCGCTTGCGTTGTCCATGTTGATGGCAAAGCTGTGAAGTCCTGCACAATGCTTGCCGTTCAGGCCAGTGGCTCCAGCATCACGACGATTGAAGGCTTGGCCGATGGCGCGACCTTGCATCCTGTGCAGGTGTCGTTCCATGAAAATCATGGGCTTCAGTGCGGATTTTGTACACCTGGCATGATCATGGCGACCGTTGATATTATCAACCGCCACCCGGAAGGTTTGGATGAAGCGACGGTGCGTGCTGAGCTGGAAGGCAATATTTGCCGCTGCACCGGCTATCACAACATCGTTAAATCGGTGCTCGACGCGTCGAAGAAGATGGCAAAGAGTTCAAAGAAAAAGGCTGCTTAGGCCGCGAACGGGGAGCGTCGGCTTTGTGCTGCGCTTTCATGTCCGCCTTCGCATTTTCGAACAACGTAAATACAATTTTCGGGAGGAACTGAAAAATGGGTATTGAAGGTATTGGCGCCAGTGTGCTGCGCAAGGAAGATAAGCGCTTCATCACCGGCAAGGGCCGCTACACAGATGATATGACTGTGCCAGGCATGAAGCATGCACATTTTGTGCGCTCGCCCCACGCATTCGCTGAAATCAAAAAGATCGACATCAAAGCAGCATCAGCTATGCCGGGCGTTATTGGTGTTTTGACTGGTAAAGAGCTTAAGGCCGATGGTATTGGCAATATCATTTGCGGCTGGATGATCCATTCCAAGGATGGCACGCCAATGCGCATGGGCGCGTGGTCGCCGCTGGCGGTTGATACGGTGCGTTATGTCGGTGATGCCGTTGTCGTGGTGGTTGCCGATACCAAGCAACAGGCCCGCGATGCTGCTGAGCAGGTGAACATCACCTACAAAGAAAAGAAGGGCGTTGCCTCTGCCGTTGACGCTTTAAAAGACGGTGCGCCGCAGCTTCATCCGGAAGCGCCGAACAATCTGATTTTTGATTGGGAATTGGGCAATGGGGCGGAAGTGGAGGCAGCGTTTAAGGTTGCCGCCCATGTGACCAAGCTCGACATTGTGAACAACCGCCTTGTGCCAAATCCGATGGAGCCGCGCGCGGCGCTTGGACTTTATGATGCGGCGGAAGAGCATTACACCTGCTGGACTACGTCTCAGAACCCGCATCTTGCGCGTCTGGTTATGTCAGCGTTCTACAATGTTGCGCCGGAAAACAAACTGCGCGTTATTGCGCCCGATGTTGGCGGCGGTTTTGGCTCAAAGATTTATATCTATCCGGAAGAAATCGTTTGCTTGTGGGCATCAAAGAAAACTGGCGTTCCCGTGAAATGGAACTCAGATCGTACTGAGGCGTTCTTGACGGACGCCCATGGCCGCGATCATGTTACTCATGCAGAGCTCGCGCTTGATAAGGACAACAAGATTCTTGCGCTGCGCACGGATACGGTTGCGAACCTTGGCGCTTATATGTCGCTGTTCTCGTCTGTAACGCCGACATATCTTCACGCCACGCTATTGTCCGGCCAGTATAATATTCCGGCTGTTCACTGCAATATGAAGACGGTTTACACCAACACCGCCCCTGTTGATGCTTATCGCGGTGCCGGTCGTCCTGAGGCGACTTATACGGTAGAGCGTCTCATAGAAACGGCTGCGCGCGAGCTTGGGGTTGATCCGGCAGAACTGCGTCGTCAAAACTTCATTCGCCAGTTCCCGCATCAAACACCTGTGGTGCTTTGCTACGATGCTGGTGATTTTGAAGTCTCGCTGAATGCAGCGACCAAGGCTGCCAAGTATGACAGCTTTGCCAAGCGCAAGAAGGAAGCCGCATCGCGCGGAATGCTGCGCGGCATCGGCATGAGCTGCTATATTGAAGCGTGCGGTATTGCACCGTCTGCGGCGGTTGGCTCGCTTGGTGCTGGCGTTGGCTTGTGGGAATCGGGCGAAGTGCGGGTGAATGCCGTTGGTACGGTTGAAATTCTCACGGGTTCGCACAGCCACGGTCAGGGCCATGAAACCACATTCACCCAATTGGTTGCCGAGCGTTTCGGTCTGCCAACTGGCAATGTATCGGTCATACATGGTGATACTGACAAAGTGCAAATGGGCATGGGCACTTATGGCTCGCGCTCTGGCGCGGTTGGCATGTCAGCCATCGTGAAAGCGCTGGACAAGGTGGAAGCCAAGGCCAAGAAGATCGCTGCCCATTTGATGGAAGCGGACGAAGGCGATATCGTCATTGAAAATGGCGAGTTGAAGGTTGCCGGAACTGATAAGAAAGTGCCGTGGTTCCAGATGGCGCTTGCCGCCTACACGGCGCACAATCTGCCAGCGGGCATGGAGCCGGGCCTCAAAGAGGGTGCGTTCTATGATCCGACCAACTTCACGTTCCCTGCCGGATGCTACATCTGCGAAGTGGAAGTGGACCCTGAAACTGGTGTGACTAAAATTATCCAGTTTGTGGCTGCCGATGATTTCGGCCGCATCATCAACCCGATGATTGTGGAAGGACAGGTTCATGGCGGTATCGCGCAGGGTATCGGTCAGGCCATGCTTGAGGGCGCTGTCTATGACAAGTCTGGGCAGCTTTTGACGGCGAGCTTCATGGATTACTGCATGCCGCGTGCGAGCGATCTGCCGAGCTTCCAAGTTTCCACCAGTGAAACTTTGAGCCCGAGCAATCCGCTGGGTATTAAGGGCTGCGGCGAGGCGGGTGCGATTGGTTCGCCTCCAGCACTCATCAACGCGATCACGGATGCCATCGGCAATAATAATCTAACAATGCCTGCCACGCCGCTTGCGGTTTGGAACGCGTTGCAGGCAGCAAAGTAAGGGGAAGTTACCATGTATGAAACCAATTATCATCGCGCTTCCTCTGTCGCAGACGCTGTGAAGCTCCTGAAAAAAAGCGAAGATCCAAAAATTCTTGCCGGTGGCATGACGCTAATCCCCACCATGAAGCAGCGGCTGGCCGCGCAAACGGACCTTGTGGATATTGGCCGGATTGCGGATATTCAAGGCATCAAGGTGTCGGGAAAGACTGTCACCATTGGTGCGGGTACGACGCATTTTGATGTGGCCAATAATGAAAAGCTGGCCAAAGTTTGCCCCGCGCTGTGCGGGCTGGCCAGTCATATTGGTGATCCGCACGTGCGCTATCGTGGCACGATTGGTGGCTCGATTTCCAACAACGATCCAGCGGCAGATTATCCATCCGCTTTGCTGGCTTTGAACGCGACAATCGTAACTGACAAGCGCTCGATAGCGGCTGATAAATTCTTTAAGGGCCTGTTTGAGACCTCATTGAAGGATGGCGAAGTGGTGACTTCAATTGAGTTCACTGCTCCGGCAAAGGCTGCCTATTCCAAATTTCCAAATCCTGCGTCTCGCTACGCGATGGCTGGCGTTTTCGTGGCCAAGGATAAGGACGGCGTGCGTGTGGCGGTGACGGGTGCTGGCGAAAGCGGTGTTTATCGCCACAAGGGCTTGGAAGCGGCCCTCGACAAGAAGTTTGAGGCAGCCTCAGTTGATGGCGTGAAAGTGGATGCCAAAGGCCTGATGGGCGATATGCACGCGTCTGCTGAATATCGTGCGGCGCTTATCAAAGTGATGGCAAAGCGCGCGGTTGTTGCTGCTGGCTAACTTAAGCCCAATAAACTAAAAGCGGGGCCGAAAGGCTCCGTTTTGCATTTTAGCGGATTTTGATCCGTTCGCTTTTCTGGACGCGGTCTGTGTGATCAATAAACGTAATAGAGAGGTGCTTGGTATCTGACTTAACACTGAGCGTCGCACGTCTTTCAAGAACTGCTTTGTCAGTTGGTGCGTTATTGTTGTCGCCCTTCAATATTGTGACAACCACAGTTTCCTCATGGGGTTTGTCCATAGTGAACCCACGGAATAGAACACCAAAGCCAATTTCGCCGAGCGAGTCGTTATCTGGCAAAGCGAGTAGGCGGGCGTTGAGCAAAACACGATTGGGACCAATGCGCTCGGCAGTGGACATTGAGAGTTCATATTGGTTGCCAGCATCGCGTTTGCGTAGTGTTGATATCGCAGGAAAGGTCGTGTTCAATATAGTCTTCAACTTGGAAATCATCTGAATACCCCTTTATACGCCTTATGATTGAAATACCTTACCAAACGGTAGCCAAACATTAGCTTTAACTTACGTTCTAATAAGTAAACTTATTCCTAATTGACTTTACGTCAGTGATGCTCGAAGTCACAAATAGTTCCAGGGTTAAAAATATTATGAAAAACAAACTGTTAATTGCCCCTTCTGTGCTGGCTTCGGACTTTTCGAAACTTGGTGACGAGGTGGAAACTGTTGTTCGTGCCGGTGCTGATTGGATCCATTTGGATGTGATGGACGGACATTTTGTGCCCAATATCACTTTTGGCCCACCAATAATCAAAGCGATTCGCAACCGCACCAAGGCAATTTTTGATTGCCATTTGATGATCGCGCCGGCTGATCCATTTCTTGCTGCGTTTGCAGATGCAGGCGCAGATATCATTACTGTCCACGCTGAGGCTGGACCGCATCTTGATCGCTCGCTGCAAACTATCCGCAATTTGGGCAAAAAGGCCGGGGTCTCGCTTAATCCTGGTACTCCGGAAAGCGTGATTGAATATGTGTTGGACCGTGTTGATCTGATCTTGCTGATGACCGTCAATCCTGGCTTCGGCGGGCAGGCGTTTATCCCCGCAGTTGTTGAAAAAGTGAAGCGCGTCAAAGCTATGATCGGTGGGCGCCCAATCCACATTGAAATTGATGGCGGCGTAACGGTTGAAACTGCCCCGCTGGTGGTGAGAGCTGGCGCGGATGTGCTGGTGGCCGGATCAGCGATATTCAGTGCCGATGGCGAAGCCGGCTATCGCAAGGCGATTGATGACATACGTAAGGCTGCGGTTTCATAGACGTAGTCTCTAACTTACCAAACAAACGCATCTGTATCTGAGCGTCTTCCCAGCATCATGCAGTCCGCTACCAATTCCAAAGGCGAGCCGTCCATTTCTGACGCGCCAGATTTTACGAGTGCTGCAAAGCGGGTGTAGATTTCCTCATACTCTTCTGAAGGTGCGGCTATGGTTTCAACGCCATTGACTGATAGTCTTGTGCCGCCATGCGTAAGTTTCAGCTTATGGGTCGCAGTTTCGACATCAATGTTCCAGCTTTGCTCGCCTTTTTGGCGCCAATCGAATTCCGCTGTCAGATCCGCATCGGCTCCATCGGCACTACGAAACTGAATGCTGGCTGCAATCGGTGTGAAGCGGTTGGCGGGGGTCAGCAAATCCGCCTTCTCGACAAATACGGGGCTTGGCAAAATCTCGGTCACGATCGACAGCGCATTGATGCCCGGATCAAACACGCCAAAGCCGCCCGGCTCCCAAATCCACTCTTGGCCCGGATGCCATTGCCACACGCTTTCTTTCCACGACACATGCAGCCGTGTCACGCGCTGGCCGGCGAGCAGGCGTTTGGCCTCTGCTACCGCTTTGTTAAAGCGCGAATGCCAAGTTTGAAACACCACCTTGCCCGAAGCGTTGGCGCGAGCTTTCAAATCTGCAAATTCTGAAATGGTTGGTGTCGGTGGCTTTTCGAGCAATAGATGGACGCCCGCCGACAGGCACTCCAAGGCTATGCCTCGGCGCACGGAAGGTGGCGTACATATGGCAACGGCATCCAGTTTCGCGCCAGCCAACATTTCGGCAGGCGTTTTGAAAGACGGAACGCCAAGATCAGACGGACGGGATGAGACAACGGCAGCCAGTTCAAAATCGCGGTTTTTAGCGATGCAAGGCAGGTGTTGATCCTGCGCGATTTTGCCTAATCCGATAACGCCAATCTTAATTGTCACTTGTCCGCTTCCTCATCCCATATTCACTTGAACTCGCATAGCAGAAAGCAAAGCCTTTTTGCCAGTGCTGCTCTTGTCTCACGGTCAAAATTCGTGAAAAGCTTTTGCCGGAGGAATTCATTATGACCGGTTTTATTCTCGCCATAGATCAAGGCACCACATCCACGCGCGCCATCGTTTTTGACAGGACCATGCGCCCGGTTGGCACCGGCCAGAAGGAGTTCACGCAAATCTTTCCGCAAAGCGGCTGGGTGGAGCATGACCCAGAAGAAATATGGGCGACAGTACTTTTTGCCGTAAAAACCGCGCTGAAAAAAGCAAATCTCACAGCTGCGGATATCTCTGCCATCGGCATTACCAATCAGCGTGAGACTGTCGTGGTCTGGGATGTAGTAACAGGCAAGGCGATTCATAACGCCATCGTTTGGCAGGATCGTCGCACATCTTCGCTTTGTCTAAAAATGAAAAAACAGGGCTTGGAGCCGCTGTTCACCAAGAAAACAGGCTTGTTGCTTGATCCCTATTTTTCCGGCACAAAACTCTCTTGGCTTTTGGATAAAATTCCCGGATCACGCAAACGCGCTGAAAAGGGTGAAATAAAATTTGGTACTATTGATAGCTTTTTGATTTGGCGGCTAACCGGTGGCAAGGTTCACGCGACGGACGCCACCAATGCCTCTCGCACGCTGATTTATAATATTGCTACCAATGAGTGGGACGCAGAGCTTTTGAAGCTGCTGAAAATTCCTGCCGCCATGCTGCCGGACGTGAAAGATTGCGCGGCGGATTTTGGCGTGACGGATGCCAAACTATTTGGCGCCGGCATTCCGATTTGCGGTGTGGCGGGCGACCAACAGGCGGCGATGGTGGGGCAGGCGTGCTTTGAGCCGGGCATGATGAAATCTACCTATGGCACAGGCTGCTTTGCGCTGATGAACACCGGTACTGATATGGTGCGCTCGAAAAACCGGTTGCTCACCACGATTGGCTTTCGCCTCGGTGGCAAGACGACCTATGCGCTTGAGGGTTCGATATTTATGGCAGGCGCGGCGGTTCAATGGCTGCGCGATGGTTTGAAAATCATCAAAACTGCGTCCGAAACCGGTGCGCTGGCGCAAAGTGCAGATCCCACACAAGATGTCATCGTAGTTCCCGCCTTTGTCGGCCTCGGTGCGCCCTATTGGGATGCTGACGCGCGCGGCGCGATCTACGGCTTGACGCGCAACTCTGGTCCGGCGGAAATTTCTAAGGCGACGCTCGAATCCGTTGCCTATCAAACTTACGATCTTATCAGCGCCATGCGCAAAGACTGGAAAGGCAACGCCGCCAGCAACGTGCTGCGCGTGGATGGCGGAATGGTCGCCTCTGATTGGACCATGCAGCGCCTGTCCGATATTCTAAATGCGCCGGTGGACCGACCGGTAGTCATGGAAACCACGGCGCTCGGCGCCGCGTGGCTGGCGGGTTCCTATGTGGGGGTTTGGCCAAAGGTCGCGGCTTTTGCCAAGACGTGGGCGAGGGAGCGGCGTTTTGAACCGAACATGGACGCGAAAGTTCGCAAGGTGCGGATCGCTAAGTGGCACGATGCAGTGAAGCGGACATTGAGTTGAAGGTTGCTATTTATTTGCGCCATTCCACGAAAGCATTATCGCTCTACATGCTTTCGTTGAGTGTACGGAAAACGCATCATGATAACGAAGCCACAAATCATCTGGTTCAAGCGCGATTTACGCGTCTGTGATCATGTTGCACTTGCAGCAGCTGCGGGTTCGGGTGCTCCGGTCATCCCACTTTATGTCGTTGAGCCGGATTATTGGGCGCTGCCGGATGTATCGCAGCGGCACTGGCACTTTATCCATGATTGCTTGAATGATTTGCGCACCGAACTTACCGCTCTTGGTGCGCCGCTGGTAGTCAGGATTGGCGCGGTGGGCGACGTGCTGGAAGAGCTTCGGCAACACTACGGCGTTTTTGATCTGCATTCGCATGAAGAAACAGGCAATGCGTGGACTTATAAACGCGATTTGGCCGTCTCGCGCTGGTGTCAGGACAATGGCGTTATCTGGCACGAATACCCGTCTCATGGCGTGGTGCGGCGACTCAAAAATCGTGACGGTTGGTCGAAACTGCGTGATGCGCGAATGGCCACGCGGCTGATTGCACCACCGTTTATCCTTACCGGTCTGCCAGATATTGGCCTCGGTGATATCCCGCGCAAAGATGATCCACTATTCGAGTCTGAGCCGATTTTCCATGTGCAAAAGGGCGGGCGGGGCGAGGCGCTGCATGTTCTCAATACATTCCTGCATGATCGCTCGCGCAAATATATGATGACGATTTCCAAGCCCGGCGTTTCCGCGCGGCATTGCTCACGTCTTTCGGCGCATATCGCCTATGGCTCGCTTTCCGTGCGCGAGATTGAGCAGGCGGTGAAAGCCCGGCTCATCGAGTTGAAAAATATAGACCGTGCGGACGCAGTTGCCTTCCGGCGCAACCTTAACGCCTTTCTATCGCGTCTCGCGTGGCGGTGTCACTTTGTGCAAAAACTTGAACAGCAGCCGCGCATCGAAACCCATTGTATGCACAGCGACTTTGAAGGTATGCGCAAGCCGTTCCACAACGAAGCCTATTTTGAGGCGTGGAAAAGCGGCAATACCGGCTATCCGCTGGTTGATGCCTGTATGCGCTCGCTCATTCAAAATGGCTGGATCAATTTTCGAATGCGGGCAATGCTTGTGTCGTTCGCCAGCTATCATCTCTGGCTGGATTGGCGCGTAACAGCGCCCTATTTGGCGCGGCTGTTTACGGATTATGAGCCGGGCATCCATTATTCGCAATTTCAAATGCAGTCCGGCGTCACAGGCATCAATGCTATTCGGATGTATAGTCCTGTGAAACAATCGCTGGATCATGATCCCGAAGGCAAATTTATACGCCGTTATGTGCCGGAATTGAAGGATGTATCCAACCAATTTATTCATGAGCCGTGGCGGCTTGAGACGCCGCCGCAAGGCTACCCCACGCCGATCGTGGACCATGCCAGTGCCATAAAATTCGCACGCGCTGAGATTGGTAAGCGCTGGAAAGGCGAAGGTTTTAGGGATGCAGCCAAATTGGTAAACGCAAAATTGGGCAGTCGAAACAAGCAGCCTAAACGCGCGGCGGCGAAGAAAGAGAAGAGCCAAATGGAGATGGATTTCTAGCAGAACCCAATATCGCAACTGGCCCCGAGAAACGAATGGTGGGCGTAACAGGGATTGAACCTGTGACCCCTACAATGTTAATGTAGCGCTCTCCCGCTGAGCAACGATGCGCAGCAAAAAATTCAACATCGCATGGCTCCACGTTGGTAAAATCGTGCAGTGCGTCATTCTTATTGTGCAAAAACAGCATTGCCTAACTTAGTCACCAACACTTATAGTTGAATAGCCACAATTGCAGAATACTTTGAATGGAGTGGGTGGTTTCTAAAGTTTTTTGCCTAACAAATCTTGTAATCTTCCGACGCAGTGATGTTATGTCATAGGCATTGACTCTGCATGGTAGTATAATACTAAAATTTTACATCACATCATTATTAAGCGTACACAGCCGATCCGACTTCCTTTTTCGAAAATTCCATGCTAGTTCTCGGTGGGGCGTATCTTATTTGACGCGTGGGTAAAGGGTTTTATATGCCAAAAAGATTGAGTAGATTACAATTATTAGGTTCTATCTGGTTTGCAACTGTCGCAACAGTAAGCGTTTTACCTAATTTGGCCGTAGCGTTGACTCTTAAAGAGGCTGCTTCTACCGCGTTGGAATCAAACCCGGAAATCGGACAGGCAATCGAAAACCGCGAGGCAATCGAATTCGAATTACGCCAAGCTCGCGGTCTGTATTTGCCGACGATTGATTTGGAAGGATCCGCTGGAACACGGCGACTCGACAATCCATCGCGCAGGGCTCTCGGAATCGAAAATGATACGCTAAGCCCGGTTGAAATTTCTGGCGTAATTTCCCAAAAGTTGTTTGATGGTGGTGGACGTCGGGCTGAGTTAGAACGGCAGGCTGCACGCGTCGATAGTGCTTCACTGCGTGTTTTGGAGCGTAGTGAGTATATCACTCTACAAGTAGCGCGCGAATATCTAGAGTACATGTTGCAGGCAGAAATAGTGAAAGAATCTGCCTCTAATCTAAAATTCCACGAGGGAATGGCAAGTAAAATTGGCTCAGGCATTGCAGGCGGTGCCCTTACTGAAGCTGATCGTCAGCAGGCAACAGAGCGAGTGTTAGCAGCCAAGGCACGCTTGCAAGAAGCCCAGGAAGAGATGGAAGGTGCGAAAATTCGTTTCTTGAAACTCGTCGGCAAGCCGTTATCTAACCCAAAAATGCCTGGATCCGTTGCCGGTTCATTGCCAAAAAGTCTCGATGCTGCACTCGGCTTAGCGCGTCGCGATAATCCGCGAATCCATATGGCGGGCGCAGATATTGACGCAGCGGACGCGCTGGTAGATGCCGCGCGCTCCAAGTTCCTTCCCGAAATCTATGCCGAAGGGCGGTTGCGCGCTGGAAGCGATATTGATGGGTCAAACGGACAGACTAACGATATGCAGGCTCGCGTTGTCGCGAAGTGGAATATATACCGCGGCGGCATCGACAAAGCTAACGAACAAGAACAAATTCGGCGCGCCAGTGAGCAGCGATTAGTGTTGCATCAAATCGACACTGAAGTTGAGCAAGCGGTGCGTGAATCTTGGGACCGGAGGGGTCGTCAAGCAACATTGGCGAAGACGCTGCGTGCCCAGGCTGATCAGAATGGCAAATTAGTTTCATCTTATCGTGAACAATTCTCGGTAGGTCAACGTTCTTTACTTGATGTGCTCGATGCACAGAACACACGGTACAACGTTCGCGTTTTGGCGCGGACTGCTGATTATGCATCGCTCTTCGCAGAGTATAGACTTCTTGCTTCTACCGGCCAATTGGTAAAAACCATGAACCTAACGCCGGCTAAGCAAGCTGACGCTTACGCGCGCGCTGAGTTCAATGTACCAGAAACACAGCCAACGGAAACTTATGCTCGCATTCCATCTCGTCAGGTCAATGATTTGCCAATGGATTTGCTTGCGCCAATCCGTACGAAATGAAACTCGCCCGGCCCAAAGTGAGAAGTAATAATCGCAGTGGAAGGTAATCCTGATCTAAAATGGCTTGGCGAAATTTCTTCCATTCTACGTGGGTCAGATTTCAAATCAGCATTCCAAGCGATCGCTCGTTACTTTGGGCGGCCTTCATCTCATGAAGTAATTTTTTCTGGTATTCCAATTACCGAATCCAGCGTGGAATTTGACGAGGTCGAGCAGATTGCAAGTCGCATTGGCTTGGAAGTGGAATATGTCAGTGTTTCGAACCTCAAAGACGTCCGTCTGCCTTTGCCTGCAATCGTGCAGTTCCAAAATGGCAGCTACGCGGCCGTAATTGAGCGCGCCAGCAACGGCCATTTATTATTTGGTTTCGATAATAGTAGTGGTCTATTGGAGGCTGAGCGTGAGGGGCTCATGTCTGCAAAAGTTGACCACGCTTATGCGTTCTCCGCACTTTATCTGAATTCCGCTGATAGGGCTGAGGTTGGTACATCGCAGCAAATTGAAAAACGACATTGGCTCTTTGGCACATTAAAGACCTTTTGGCGTGGCTACGCCTATATCGCCTTGGCTGCAGTATTCATAAATTTGATTGCTCTCTCGACTCCCATATTTTCTATGAACGTGTATGACCGGGTGCTGCCTAACAAAGCGACGTCCAGCCTTCTCACATTGGCGGCTGGGGTCTCAATAGCCCTGATTTTTGACATGCTTCTAAAAGGTGCGCGCTCAATCATTATCGACCAAACTGGGCGCGCTGCTGACATTAAGATATCCTATATGCTGTTTGACAAAGTATTGCATACCAGCTTGTCCGCAAGACCCTCATCGACCGGCGAGTATGCAAATCGAATTAGCCAAATCGAATTTGTCAGAGAGTTTTTCACATCCAACACAATCGCAACACTGATTGATTCAACATTTGTCTTCATCTTCCTAATCGTGATCTACATAATCGCTGGTTGGCTTGCAATTATTCCTCTCATAGCACTTTTCTGCGCAATATTTATTGGGCTTATCGCTCAACATCGCATCGGAAAACGCGTGGCCCGCGCGGCCAATGAAAGCGCGCAACGCCAGTCACTGCTGGTCGAGACCATATCGATAATAGAGACTGTAAAATCTTTAAAGGCCGAAACAGCGCTACTTCGCAAATGGAATGAACTCACAAAAAACTCATCCCGTACATCCGAGGAAATAAAACAACTTTCCGCCAGCGCAGCCAATGCGACATCATTTATCCAACAAATGGTATCCATTATATTGGTAATTGCAGGCGCGTTTGAATTTGCCAAAGGCAATATGTCCACGGGCGCGATTATAGCAACTGTGATGCTGTCGGGCCGTACCGTGGCACCACTAGCGCAGATCACGATGACGCTCGCACGGCTACGTCAAGCGTCGCTATCATTGAGCATTCTCAATACAATCATGGAGCTTCCTGAAGATAGGCCAAGTACCACGGGCTTTGTAAGTCGCCCTATCGACATCGGTGAATTCCAGTTTGAAGATGTTGGTTTTCAATATCCCGGTAACGACCAGATGGTCTTAAAGTCAGTCAATTTGTCAGTCAAGGTTGGCGAACGCGTAGGAATAATCGGGCGCATCGGCTCAGGCAAGACAACGATTGGCAGATTGTTGGCCGGGCTGTACCTGCCTGTTTCGGGTCGGCTGTTAGTCAATAATATTGATATCAGACAGTATCACCCCGCTGTTGTCCGTGGCGCAGTAGCACTAGTGAGTCAAAATGCGGATTTGTTTTCTGGGACGCTCAAGGAAAACCTACTTATTGGAAATCCCAATGCGACCGATGACGAAATAATTGAGGCTGCCAAGAAGGCTGGAGTGGATGAATTTGCAACGTTGCACCCGCGTGGCTACGACCTCTCTGTTGGGGAACGCGGCAACAACCTTTCCGGAGGGCAAAGGCAAGCTGTAGCAATCGCTCGCATGTTGCTTGTTAAGCCAAAAATTGTATTTCTCGATGAGCCAACTGGCGCAATGGACATGGCATCAGAAAAGCAACTGATCAGGGCGCTTGCTTCTGCATTTGGAAAAGATACGACGTTAATTATATCTACCCATCGCTTTAGCCTTCTAGATATTGTTGACCGACTGATCGTTCTGGACCAAGGCAAAATTGTTGCCGATGGACCGAAAGACAAGGTGTTGGCCGCATTAGCGGCTCGAGCACAGATGACGAAGGCCTGATCAATGTCAGATAACCGACCAAAGCAACAAGCGACCACTATAATTATCCTGATTATTGCATTAATCGCCTCGTTTCTTGTTTGGTCAGCTTTCGCCGAGGTGGATGAAATTGCGCGCGGCAATGGCAAAGTAATTCCCGCAACACGTACGCAAGTCATTCAGTCAAGCGAGCCGGGTGTGGTGAAAGAAATTGGCGTGCAAATTGGCCAGATCGTTAAAAAGGGCGATCTAATCATACGACTTGATGACACAAATTCAGCAGCCGATCTCGGGCAGGTTGAGGCGAAGGTTCGTGCACTAAAGGCTCGGGTTGGTCGCCTTACGCTTGAAGCCGCAGGTGATCTGGGCGTAGATTTCATTTGTCCGATAGAAGTTAAGACAAGCGCCCCTGCCATTTGTGAGAATGAAAACAACTTGCTGGATGCGCGCAGACAGGCCTACTCAAATACAGTATCCGTACTTGAGCAGCGATTGGTCCAGCGTGAAAAAGAATTGCAAGAAGTAAATGCAAACATAGACCGACTTGAGGGATCATTGAAAATTGCAACGCGCGAGCTTGGCCTGCTGACCCCGATGGCAAAAAGAAAATTGATTGCCGAAACAGAGCTAATCCGAGCACAGCGTGATGTGAACGATTTCAATGGCCAGCTCAACGCAGCCAGAGAGTCCGTTAAGCGGCTGGATGGCGCGGTGCAAGAGGCAAAGCTTCAGGTGCAGGAAGTAGCACTGCAATTCCGTCAGGAGGCGCTTACGCAAAAAACTGACGCACTGGCCGAACTTTCTGTGCTCGAGGAGTCAGCAAGAGGTGAGAGCACAAAAGTGGCACGCACTGATATTCGCTCTCCCGTGGATGGTATTGTAAACACAATGATGATCAACACTATTGGTTCGTTTGTGCAACCGGGCGCAGTGATAAGTGAAATTGTTCCAACATCAGAAAAACTATTGATCGAAGCTAGAATATCGCCAAAGGATATCGCGTTTGTGCGTGCGGGACAGCGGGCATTGGTTAAAATTACAGCTTATGACTTTTCAATATATGGCGGCCTCGACGGCGAAGTTGTGAACGTCAGCCCTGACAGCATCTTAGACACAAAAACCGGTGAACCGTATTTTGAAGTTCGGGTCAAAACCGGTCGATCAGTACTCAAGAAAGAAGACACAGTCTTTGAAATTACGCCGGGCATGGTTTGCGGCGTAGATATTATGACCGGGAGAAAATCCATATTGAGTTATCTAATGAAGCCGATCAATAAAGCACGTGAAGAGGCGTTGCGCGAACGCTAGTATTGATGGACATAATACAGGATGAACAAGGCATCAAAGGTGACGGTCGACGGGCAAGATATGTTGGAGCCCTTTTTTAGAGCTATTTCGATAAACTCAAGGAGAAAGGGCCTACGATTAGAAAAAATATTTTGGCACCTTTTGGAACAGTCAGCGAAAGAGGAGAATAAGTCTGTTGCCGAAATTCTAGATTTAGATGAAGACGACGGCGAATATTCTCCAAATCTGTCGTCATTTGCACGCGCACACACGGCAATTTGGCTGAAAGAAAAACTGGATCATACGCGTGACATAGCTTCATTTAGCCAAGTCATACGAACGGTAAATGCTTGCCCGTCACCGGTTTTTGTTACATCAAAAGATCGCCGCTTGCGAGCCTATAATTCTGAATTTCTTCGGTATGTCCGCCAGCATATTCCTTCAGACGATATTGAGGCGGCGCCTAAAAATCTCCGTCTGCAAATGGATACCGGTTCTGCTGAACTTATCGAGCAGTTGAAAGCAGAAAAGGAAATTGTTCTTAATGTCGGCTTCACCTTCGGCTTCAATGAACGACGCATTCGTGGACGGTTTAATGCTGTCCTGGCGGCATGCTGGAATGAGGATTTGGTAACTGCCTATGTGTTGGAATAGCAGCTCAGTTTTGCAGTGATGGCCTTAATTGCGAAAGCACGAGTGGCGGATACTGTGTTGAAAGCACAGGCATCGCGGCGCTTTCGCCTGGAGCAACATTGTCCAATGTGATATGAGCTCTTGCAGTTAGTGTGGACTTACCAGCAGGCATCCCATGGATCCACGAGCGACCCCCAGAAAATGAAAATAACGGTTGATAGTTTGAAACTTGCGTATCACGGAATACTTGACCGCGCACATTATCGAGTATCAAATGCCCTTGGTTTGTGCTCACACCCAAGACTGCGTGATAGAGGTTTCTCGAATTATCGCGCAACACTATAATCGAAAGACTTTTGTCTGGTACACCCATTGCCCTTAAAAGCGTTTGCTTCAAAATTGCAAAGTCTTCGCAGTCGCCAGCCCCGCGCTTAATGGTTTCTGCGGCCGACGCCCAGTAATCAAACCTTCCATAGGTCTCTATGTCGTTTTGATATTTGATCAAGTTATTGGCGGCATCATTTGCAATGGCTAGTTTTTCCGCAAACCCCCCGCGCTTTCCACGCTTCACTGCGTCTGAAAATAATTGGACCCGCAAGTCGCAACTCTTTGATGAGCAGAGACTGATATCTGGCAGACGCTGTACCCGAACGCGGTCCCATTGCCCGCGGACGTTAATTGCAGCAAAAGGTATAGCGACTGTACCGAAAAAGCTGCTTGGTATGCCACTTGTCTTGATTGGATCTATGGCTTTTCCGTCCGCTTCCATGACCGATATTGCATGAAAACGCCTAGCGATTTCTGGCGCTATGGCTTGAGAAAAATCCCATACGAAAGTGGCGGCAGACGCTGCAACTGCGACCGGGGTAACCGCAAAGCGTGCTGTTATGGAAATTAAAGGTTCCGATTTGTAATTGGTAATCCCGGCGGACGCGACCAAGCAATTACCGATTACAGCGGCAATCGCAAGCAAAGGCCGCAATCCGAATGAACCGCTTTTGAGTATCTTTTTATGGCGCATTTGATCATCCCCAACTAGGGAGAAGCTATGCGAAACGCGTAAAATCGCTGGAAAGAAACTAGACAAACAGTTGCCTAATCCATTAGGTCAATATTTCACTAATATTGCAATCATATCTATATACATATCTCGATATGCCATTCGCTTAACCAAATTTAAATAATTAGACTGTAATACATATCTGGATATGTTAAAAGGTTAGCAAATAATTGCTCTTGCATCAGATATCGGCAATTGTCAGCGCTCATTCGTTGGGAGATTGCCATGTCAGTTCAAGATAGTCATACGCAGGTCGAGTTCGCAGTTTTGAATCATGGTGAAGAAAGATTGACGGAATCTGTTCAATTTGAGCGCACTCCGGAAATACAAATTGCGCAAAATGCACCTGCTGCAGATTTAGCGCCTGTAGATGCTGGAACAGCGGCCCCAATACCTCAGCCTGTTGCCGATGCTGGCGCGCAATCGGGTCCAATTCAAATTATCCCAAACGCAGAAAACGTCGCTCAACTGCCCGCTGGAACATCAATTGAAAATGTTTCGGTCCAAGGAAGAGATATCATCCTCAAACAAGCGGATGGTTCAG
>JAYTVD010000069.1:0-6770 GCA_043744175.1 Phyllobacteriaceae bacterium | reverse complement strand
TAAAATTCAGATCATGGCGCAGGGCGGTGTTCCTGTTTCTGTGAAGGAAACGAACGAGACTGCCAATGTCGATGCCATTTTGGCAGCAGTGACGCCGCGTACAAAGATCGTATTTTTGGCCAATCCGAACAATCCAACGGGCACGTATGTCAGCATCGATGAAGTGCGCCGCCTGCACGCTGGCTTGCGCAAAGATATTCTCTTGGTGCTGGATGCCGCCTATAGCGAGTATGTCCGGCGCAATGATTATGAGGCGGGCATTGAGCTGGTATCTGGCAATGAGAATGTTGTGATGACGCGCACATTTTCGAAGATTTACGGGCTCGCCGCCGTACGTATCGGCTGGATGTATGCGCCCCTTCACATCATGGACGCCATTGGCCGCATTCGCAGCCCTTTCAATCTGAGCTCTGCTGCAATTCTGGCAGGTGCCGCCGCCATGCGAGATAAAGCGCATGTTGCCAGAGCAATCGAGCACAATGAAACATGGGCGTCGTGGCTAACAGGCGAACTTGTGACAATGGGCCTTCGCGTGACGCCAAGCGCCGCAAACTTTGTCCTCATCCACTTTCCCAACAATGAGCAACAATCAGCGGCAGCGGCGGATGACTTCCTGACGGCGCGCGGCCTGATTTTGCGCCGCGTGACCGCCTATGGTTTTCCCAATGCGCTACGCCTGACGGTGGGCAGCGAAGAGGCTAACCGGCTGGTTATCGCTGCGCTTAAAGATTTTATGAAAGCATAAATGATGCAGATCTACGACAAAATTACCCTCATCGGCATCGGCCTTATCGGCTCCTCGCTGGCACAAATTATCCGGCGCGAGGGCTTGGCAAAGACCATCACTATCTCCACCCGCAGCGAGACGACGCTGAACCGCGCCCGCGAATTGAACCTTGGCGATGAGTATGTGTTGGACGCTGGTGAGGCGGTAAAAGATGCCGATTTAATAATAGTTTCGGTTCCGGTAGGATCCTCGGAAGAAGTCGCAAAAGCCATTGGTCCGTCCTTAAAAATTGGAGCAGTTGTCACCGATGTCGGATCGACCAAGGCTTCCGTGGTAGCGCAAATGGCACCCCACATTCCAGCCATCGCACATTTTATTCCTGGTCACCCGATTGCCGGCACTGAAAAATCCGGGCCAGACGCGGGTTTCGCTGATCTATTCCAAAACCGCTGGTGCATTCTCACCCCGCCTGCGGGAACCAATGAACATGAAATCGACAGGCTGACGCGGTTTTGGCAGGCTTGCGGCTCCAAAGTGGACCGCATGGACCCTCAGCACCATGATTTGGTACTGGCGATTGTCTCGCATCTGCCGCACCTCATCGCCTATAATATCGTTGGCACGGCGGATGATTTGGAGACTGTGACCGAATCCGAAGTCATCAAATATTCCGCCTCCGGCTTTCGTGATTTCACCCGTCTTGCGGCCTCTGACCCCACCATGTGGCGCGATGTGTGCCTGCATAACCGCGATGCGATATTGGAAATGCTGTCCCGCTTTTCAGAAGATTTGGCCTCTATGCAGCGCGCCATTCGCTGGGGCGATGGCGATGCGCTGTTTGACCTTTTCACCCGAACCCGCAACATCCGCCGCTCGATCATTGAAGCCGGTCAAGAAACGGATGCGCCGGACTTTGGTCGGCAGGCCGTCAAGCCAAACTAAAATCAAAGCGGCGGTATGGTTGCGATGGGAAAGAACCCCGCCGAGACCTTGCCGCCGCGAATGGTCAGCGTCAGCGAAGCTTCCTTATCAGCACCAGATGCCAACGAGGCTGCCGTCAAAGTATTTGTGATTATTTTGGCGGCCTCAGGAATAGCCTGACCCAACGCCACACCAAGTTTTGCGGCATCAGTGAATGTGAGCTTGATATCTCCGTCGAGCAGACCTTCTGCTGATAATTTCAACGGACCCGATACACTGACCGCACCACCGTCTTTGAAAATTAAGGACACGCTGCGTAATTCGCCGGACTGGCCCCGCAAGGCGGCTTTAACATCGCTCGGTTTTGCGGCGGCAATTGCTACGCCATCTTTCAAAAGCACATCATACGAGGCCGCAAACTCCGGAATGGTGCGGTTAGGCGTGATAGCTGGATCAATTACCATACCATCAACTTCGCCCGCAAATGAGACATCCTTGTCTTCAGTGCGCATGTGGCCAGCGGCATATGCGGCGGTTAGGGCTTGTTGTGGTTTAGTATCAGTTTCGTTGATAGCGACATTAAGGTCATTGGCCTCAATCGAAACTCGCGCGGGTACGGGCTGGTCAACCCGCACACTTGAATGCAGCAATGACCAATTGGCGGTGATGGTCGGCGCTCCTGGAATCACAACCTTCGCAGGGCCATCTAGCTCGGCAATCGCGTGCCAAGGATTATACACTTGAGCCGCCGTGCGCAGCGCGCCGCTGCTGATCGATATGCCTTTACCACCGTCGATAAAAGTTTCACCATCACAAAACAGGCCGAAGCGGAACGGGTAGCCGCGTACTTGGCGATTGTCGCAGGTGATCTTTGTGTCACCGATATTGACCTTGGCAAGTTCAATATCCATCCGTTTTTCGGCCTCATGGGCGGCAAGGAACCACGCGGCAGTATAAGCAATCACAAAGAAGCCAATGGCAAAGCCCAGCCATTTAATCCGGCGGGCGTAGTTTGGAGTGGATACTATTGTTGACGCCATCATGGTTCCTTGAATACTTGGCTCTGGTGCGACGTGCGACGCAGGATATTTGTGATGGCTGATATGGGCGATTTTTGGGTGTTTGGCTACGGCTCACTAATGTGGCGGCCGGGGTTCGACCATGTTGAAACCCAGCGTGCGCGGTTATTCGGCTACAAACGCTCACTCTGCATCATTTCACGCGTTTATCGCGGTACGCCGGAACGGCCGGGACTGGTCTTAGGATTGGATCGCGGCGGATCGTGTGTCGGTGTTGCATTTCGCGTCTTGGGAGAAAAACGCGATGAGGTCGTCACATATTTGCGGGACCGTGAGCTGGTCAGCAATGCCTATAATGAGCGGATGGTTGACATAGTCCTGCATGACCGCACCAAGGTTTCGGCCCTCACTTATTTGGTCAATCGTGCCCATGAACAATATTCAGGCGTGCTGACTGTTGAAGAGGCAGCGTCGCGTGTCAGCGGCGCTTTTGGTCAAGCCGGTCCGAACGAGGAATATGTGCACAATACGCTCGAACATATCCGCGCACTTGGCATTCGTGATCGCTGGCTGGAGGGCGTAGGCGAGGCAGTCAGGAAGGTGTGACGCCGAGCTCCGCCAACCGCTTGCGAGCGCTTTCTGGCATCGGCGGCGGGTTCGCGCCAGTCGCCGCTTCGATGAGGAATTCGTCGCAGGCAGCTTCGGTCACAGTCTTCAATTTTTCTAAGAATTCGTCCTTGCTAAGACCTGGTTCGATAGGAGGCAAAACGCGGCATTTTATTGTCCCGGGATAACGCATGAATTTCCGGCGCGGCCAGTAAAGACCTGCAACATGGGCAATCGGGACCACCGGAATTCCCAACTCATAATACATGTGCGCAATGCCATATTTATAGGCTGGTTCATCGCCGGGCGAGCGGCGCGTTCCTTCCGGATAAATCATTATTTGGCGACCATCGGCTATTGCCGGCTGCGCACCGCGAACGATTGATTTCAGCGCCACAGTGCGCGATCCGCGATGCACGGGGATCATTTTCATCTTGGCCAGATACCAGCCGAACAGCGGTATCCACATCAACTCGCGCTTCAAGATATATATGGGATCGGGAACAAACGGCACGAAGGCATAGGCATCCCAAAACGATTGGTGCTTGGGCGCAATAATACACGCCTTGTCCTTAATATGCTCAAGCCCCTCAATCGTATAGTCGCATCCCACTACATGTTTCATCAACCAATGGTTCGAAAGTGCCCAGTTTTTCGGGACGAACCACGCCTTTTCACGGCTGACGATAAAATAGATCGGCGTGAAAATTATCATGCGGACGATCATATTGATGTAAAAAAGAATATTGAAAATGAGCGAACGGACAAAAATCATCAAATCACGCAAGGGTTCGAGGTCAATAGTGCCACACTAATAGACGGATTAGGTGGCGTTGTGAACAGCGCGATTTTTCATCACATGCGCATGATTGACCCGAGCGAAACCGGCACAGGAAGAACCCGCCGCGACACCGCGCCCAAATATTTCATATATTCGGCCAGCAGGACACGCATGGCTTCAGAACTAAGCATCCACTTGCCATTGGTCAAATCTGAATTCACCACCGGATAGGGCCGGATATCCAGAGCGGGGTTCATGCGCCGCATTTCCAAAAGGCTGCGTTTCATATGGTAATTATTGGTCACGAGAATGACGGAATGAAAGCTATGTCTGGTCAACCACGCATCGGTCTCGCTGGCATTGCCGACGGTATCCTGCGCCTGATATCCAATATCCACACAGCAGGCAAAAAGTGTCTCATCAGCCCCTGTCGCATTGCGGATTGCCAGTCGGCTCGTACCCGTATTTACACCGCTGATAAGCAACCGCTGCCCCTTGCCTGCCGCTAAAAGTTCAAGCGCGGCCTCAACACGAGCCTGCCCGCCTGTCAAAACAACGATTGCATCGGCGGGCTCGACATTAACTGGGGCGGCCATACGGGAAACACGCTCAGCAAAGGTTGCAAAGCCTATCAGAAAAGCAACAAGCGCGGCCAAAATAAACGGACCGGCCCATCTGGCGACGCGACGCCATAACGCCCGTCGCGGCTTCTGCTGCGACGATTTTATTGACGTGGCACCCCGTTGGTCGGTATTTTGTACCAATAACGCTCCTGTTGACGGCTCAGTCCTTCACGAATCTAACCATAAAATGCGGCGAGTAACAGGCAGCTCCGGTAGAAATGGTGAAATATCTCTTGCCAACTACCGCAAATCCTCACCCATCCGCATTGATGCGACCTATCGAGCTTAAATAGTTCAACACTGTCAAGCGCGTCGTTTCCGCGGTTATGATGGCAACGATTGCCACTATGCCAAACACACCCAAATAGCCGTTTCGCCCGATTGAAAATGTTCCGAACAAGGCATTGGTTTGGTCACCTTCGGGCGTCGCCAGATTTGAAGACGACCACCAGCCGATGGCCAAGAAAACCAATATGGCGGCAATTCCGCCTGCCAATGCGCCCTTAATGCCCGTTAGAAAAAATCGCCGCCGGAATTCTCCGGCAATGAATTTTCCTTCAGCGCCAACAAAATGCAGCACTTCGATTATGTGGCCGTTGCCCGCCATCGCGCCGCGTGTGGCAAATATGACGGCAAGAGCCGTGGCCGCCAACACCAACGCTAAAACGCCCAACCCGATAATCACCGTCGTGCGCGCCATTGCGATCAACCGGTCCACCCAGTTGCGATGATCTTCAACGGTCGCGTTCGGATTGGCTTTCGCAATCGCAGCCTTAATCGCCGCAAAATCCGGCGGCGAAGTGGGATCGATAGTGACGATGACGAGGCGCGGAACCGGCAGCGAGTCTAAATCAAGGCCGGTGCCAAGCCACGGTTCCAACAAGCGGGCCGTCGCATCCTTATCAACAATGCTGGCGCTGCGAATGCCTGAGAATTCGGAAACAATGGCTCGTGCAGTTTCCAGCGCCGCTTCCATATCCTGACCTTCGGCTGGCTTGATCTGGATGGTCGCTTCGCGGGCGATTTGCAATTGCCAAGTGCTGGCCGTTTCGCGAACCACCGTGACAGCCCCGAGCGTGAGGCAGGCAAGGAATGTCATGATGGCAATGACAAAGACCAGCGCCGTCGATGACACATTGCCATCGGGCACGATCGAGGCCTGGCCGCTGCCGCCGAGACCAAATGCGCCAAGTCCAAACGGAAATTTGGGGATACGCGCCAGTCTGCGGTCGGTTTCTTCCGTTTCTTCCGACGGCACGGGGACAGGCAGCATCTTTGCGGGTGACGACTTGGGGGACTTAGTCATGAATTTCCAGCCTCCCGCCAGACAATATCATGCGCCGCGCTTCCACTTGGTCCATTAATGTCAGATCATGGGTGGCAATAACGACCGAGGTGCCGGACCGGTTGAGCTCCATAAACAGACGAAGCAGGCGCCGCGCCAAGGGCGGATCAACATTGCCCGTCGGTTCATCCGCCAGCAGTATTTCAGGCTGGTCAATCAGGGCGCGGGCAATCGCCGCGCGCTGTTTTTCACCGCCGGATAATATTGGCGGCAGCACATGGATTCGCTCGCCCAGTCCCACCCATTTCAAAAGCTCAACCACATCCTTGCGGTAGGTTGATTCGTCTTTTCCCCGAACCCGAAGCGGCAGCGCTACATTTTCATACGTGGTCAAATGATCGAGCAGCCGGAAATCCTGAAACACCACGCCAACGCGGCGGCGCAAAAATGGCAGTTCCTCATTGGTTATGGTGGAAATATCTTTGTCAAAAGCCGTGATTAGCCCGCGGGTAGGTTTCAGCGCCAGAAAAAGCAGCCGCAGCAATGTCGTCTTACCCGCGCCGGAGGGTCCAGTGAGAAATTGAAACGACTTCGGCCTAATATGAAACGAGACATCGCGGAGAATCTCCGGTCCCATTCCATAGCGCAAGCCAACGTTTTCAAAGCGGATCAAACTTTTGTCTCCCGAAACCGAATCACTGACAAGTTCGGCAAAATTTAACCATTCCCGTTTACCCATCACTAAGGATAGAGAAAAGGGCCGGAATGATGGCTGCGCCGAATTGGGCTGCAAGCGCGGGCGAACCGC
>JAYTVD010000068.1:0-2102 GCA_043744175.1 Phyllobacteriaceae bacterium | reverse complement strand
TTCAAGGAATGCCGATAAACCCTCGCGGGCGTTCGGGCTGGTTTGCGTCAAAGCCGCACACAGGCTTTCAGCAAAAAGGCCGTCTGCTTGCGACATATTTTCGATACGGCTAAGCGCCTGAATCATAATGTAATTTGAAAGCGGAGAGTTACCAGCAATATTGAGCGCAAGTTCCTTGGCTTTGGACAGGGCCTCGCCTTGGCCACATACATAATGAGTTAACCCAAGCGAAAGTCCTTCGGCAGCGCTGTAGCGCCGCCCCGTCAACATCATCTCGATCATGCGATCCGCACCCAGAATGCGGCCAATGCGCACCGAACCGCCGCCACCGACAAATATGCCGCGCTTGCCTTCTGGCAGTTGGAAAAATGTGCTTTCCTCGGCAATGCGAACATGAGTTGCAGCTGCCATTTCCAAGCCGCCGCCAATGACAGCACCAAACATGGCCGACACGACAGGCAGTCCGCCAAATTGAATGCGTTCCATCACCTGGTGCCATGCCCGCGAATGACGCATCGTGGTTTCGGCATCACGCACCACTTGTTCCGACAAATCCAGCCCGGAACAAAAATGACCGGCAGTTCCCGTCAAGATGGCAACTTTCACGGTCGCAGGCACGGCGCGAAAAAACTCGTCAATCCGCTCAACCAGCGCATCGCACATGGCATTGCGCTTTTCGGGACGGTTCATCGTGAGAATGGCCGTTGAGCCCTCGATTTCAATGTCTAGCAAAGTGTGTTTCCCTTCTAACGTGGCGGAAGGCGCACAGCGCCATCCAGTCGAATTGTGGTTCCATTCAAATAGGCATTTTGAATGATGTGCTCAACTGTTTTGGCATATTCCGTGGGCTGACCCAGCCGCGACGGAAACGGGATGGAGGCTGTAATTTTCTGCTTCACCTCTTCCGATAGGGTTTCCGTCATCGCGGTGCGGAAAAGACCTGGCGCAATCGTCATCACCCGAATACCGACACGGGCAAACTCCCTGGCAGCAGGCAAACACAAAGCTGCGATTGCGCCTTTGGACGCTGCATAGGCGGCCTGACCGAGTTGGCCATCTTCAATAGCGACGGAAGCCGTATTGATGATGACGCCGCGTTCACCATCGCTCCCAAGTGCTGGCAATTCAAACATCGCCTTGGCGCAATGGCTCATCATGTAATAGGTGCCGAAAAGATTGACTCGCACGGTCTTTTCAAAAACATCAAGGGCCAGTTCCCCATCGCTGCCAACAATGCGGGCAGACAGGCCAATGCCAGCACAGTTTACCAGTATGCGAGGGGGCGTACTAAAATGGCTTACTACCTGTCCAACCGTGGTTTTAACCGATGCCTCATCGCCAACATCAACGGCAAAGGCTCGTGCATTCAACTCATTGGCAAGGCCATTGGCCCTTTCTTCATCACGGTCCAAGAGTGCGACTTTAGCACCGAGCCGCGCCAAATGACGAGCCGTGGCAGCGCCTAATCCGCTCCCTGCCCCCGTTACAATTGCGCCAACACCAGAAATGTCCATGGGTCGTTCCAAATTTGCTATTGCCAATAACAGATATAGAATGTTACTATCTTCTGCAAGCGTAAAAACGCGGTTCAACAGGAGGAACGTAAAATGAAATCATTCAAGGGAATTATTGCCGGCTTGATGACGGCCGGAGCAATGTGTGGCCCGGCCTTTGCAGACGGTAAAGTTGTACATGTTTTCGCATGGCCAGGCTTTCTGCCACAAAGCACATTTGATGCATTTACCAAAGAGACTGGAATTGCTGTTGAGCTGACACCCTATGATAGCGTTGAAGCGCCTGAAACCAAATTGCTGACGGGTGGTTCGGGCTTTGACTTAGTGTTGACTGCGGGGTTTACGGTTCCGCGTCTGACCCAAGCAAAAGCTATTGCCGAACTTGATCACAGCAAGATGAAAAACATTGGCAATCTTGACCAAAAATTTGTTGATGCGAAATTGAGCCACATTGATCCCGGCCTGAAATACTCGGTTCCAATTGACATCGGCGTCACCACAATTGCCATCAACGAAGACAAAGTGAAAGCGGTTTTGGGCAACGATGCTCCACTCGATAGCCTTGGGCTTTTATTTGATCCAGCCATT
>JAYTVD010000067.1:0-6786 GCA_043744175.1 Phyllobacteriaceae bacterium | reverse complement strand
ACATCGACACGCAACGGCTTTAAGACAGGTGAGTTTATCGTTTATCCAGCCCATGGCGTCGGGCAAATTTCCTCCATTGATGAGCAAGTTGTCGCCGGTCACACGCTGGAACTCTTCGTTATTGACTTTGCAAAAGATAAAATGCGCCTCAAGGTTCCGGTCGCTAAGGCTGCGAGCATCGGTATGCGCAAATTATCCGAGCCTGATTACCTTGAGCGTGGCCTCAAGGTCATTCAAGGTCGTGCCCGCATCAAGCGCACCATGTGGTCCCGCCGCGCGCAGGAATATGATGCAAAAATCAATTCCGGCGATTTGATCGCGATTGCCGAAGTCGTGCGCGACCTGTACCGCGCTGATACACAGCCGGAACAGTCCTATTCCGAGCGTCAGCTTTATGAAGCAGCGCTGGATCGTTTAGCTCGCGAGATTGCTGCCGTGCAGAAAATTTCTGACACCGAAGCCGTTCGCGTTGTTGAGGCTAACCTTGCCAAGGGTCCAAAGCGTGGCGCCAAGGTTGAGGAAGCCGAACTCGAAGCTGACAATGATGAGCAAGAACAGGCTGCATAAGCCTCACATCTTTGTTCTTTAGTACAAGGCCCGGTCAAAACCGGGCCTTTTTCTTTTTTGGTTCCCAAAGTGGCGGGCAATCACGGAATCGTTACAAATCCAAACGGCAAGCCATCGCGTAACTTCTGCAGAAATAGATGACCGGGCACAGCGCCAGTCGCATTTTTCAGGAGCATCAAATGGGACCGCAATACGCCAGCACCGCTATGATGAAAGCAGCCAAGGCTGCGCCCTATCTGGAACGCGACGAGGAGCATAATCTCGCCGTTCGTTGGAAAGACATGCACGACCAGCAAGCCATGCACAAGATGGCAGCCGCCCACATGCGTCTCGTCATCTCAATGGCAGCCAAATTCCGCAACTATGGCCTCAATATGAGCGATCTCATCCAAGAGGGCCACATTGGCCTACTCGAAGCCGCCGCACGATTTGACCCCAACCGCGAAGTACGCTTCTCGACATATGCCACATGGTGGATACGCGCCTCGATACAGGATTATATCCTTCGTAACTGGTCCATTGTTCGTGGCGGCACCAGCTCGGCGCAAAAAGCGCTGTTCTTCAATCTGCGCCGCCTTCGCTCGAAACTCTCCTCTGGACCCGAGCCACTGACAGGCGCAATGCTCTATGGCGAGATTGCCACCACCATCGGCGTTTCGGTTAAAGACGTTGCCACCATGGATCACCGGCTGTCCGGTCCCGATACCTCGCTCAACGCGCCCATTGCCAGCGATGATGAGGGCAGCGCAGGCCGTATTGATTACCTCGTTGATAATCAGCCGCTGCCGGATGAAGTCGTAACGTCTCTAGTGGATGGCGAGCGGCGTATGAAGTGGCTGAAAAACGCAATGGGCGCACTTAACCCGCGCGAGTTGCTCATTCTAAAACGCCGTCGCCTTGAAGACGAGACAACAACATTGGAAGACTTGGGCCATACGCTTGGCATATCCAAAGAGCGCGTGCGCCAAATCGAAACCCGCGCGTTAGAAAAGTTGAAGGCGTCACTCGTGCAGCTCGATCCCAAAATGGCCGCCGGTGCTTAGAGCATTTTTGAGCCTGATGGAACATCAAGTTTTTAAGAATGATGCGACAAAACAAAAGCTTAGAGCGCAGTTCCGATTTCATCGGAACGTCCGTCGCTATGAACCTATTGGTCGGTGACAATCTTGACTTTGTCACCGGAAGAAACACTATGACCCGCCGTCAGCCCGTTCAATATCCGGAATAAATCGAGCTTGCGCTCAGTTCCGGTCATCTTCGCGGCAAGCCCGCCAACAGTGTCGCCCGCCTTCACGGTCACGATATGAATGCGCGACGGTTTCAGCGCCGCCCGCTCTTCTGGTGTCAAAACACGGAAGCTTGACGTCACGGATTTTGCCACATCGGCCAGACCCGTGGCTTCCAAAGGCGCAGCAATCAGGAAGCGATAGACTTTTCCATTAACCCGCAAGATCGCCAGCTCAAATTGCCAGCGATCGGCACGGGCTTTCGCCGTCAGCGCCTCGTAACCCGCAATCGTCGTTTGCTGAATGGTCGTTTCGTCCAGCCCTGCTACCCAGCCGGATTTGATATAATCCGTCAGCGGCGTGGTTTGTAAAAGTTCAACACCGTCAAACCGTATCGCCGTTTCGCCCGGACCCGCAGACAGCACAGCATCCTTATTATTTTCCGTATCAAACCCGACTGGAATTTTGTAAGCGATGCCAAGCCCGCCATGAATAAAGTCCTGGCCGCGCACATAGCCCTCTTCCGGACTATCGCCGAACAGCAAGCCGTCAATACCGGCCAAATAGGCGTCGCGGTCCTTGTCGCCCGTTCCGGGCGGCCCTATCAACCGCGCATGACGGGTAGCCAATTCCACACGCTGCGGTGTGGACGGGTGAGTCGCCAAAAAGTCCAGCGACATGTCATCTTTGGTCGTCGAGGTTCTAAAATCTGTATAAGCACCGAGTGAGGTCAAGAAGCGCGAGGCAGCAAACGGGTCATAGCCCACGCTACCGCTATTCTTGATACCAATCGCGTCAGCCTCAAGCTCTTGGTTGCGCGAAAATTGCGCCAGTCGCAGCTTGCCGCGAATGTTGGCCTGCTTGCCAGCCTCGTCATCTTGAAGCACTTCAGACACCACGCGCTGCGCCAGCGTCGCATCCGCTTCCAACTTTTGGCGCTGAATCCCGTGCTTAGCTGTCACATGTCCCATTTCATGGGCAATTACCGCAGCAAGCTCGGCACTATCATTAGCCAGCGCCAGCAACCCACGCGTCACGTAAACATAGCCGCCCGGCAGCGCAAAAGCATTCACGCTTGGCGAATTGAGAATGGTAATACGGTATGTCTGGTTCGGGTCATTGGCACTAATCGAAAGGCGGCCAACCACCTTCGCCACCATCCTCTCCAGTGTCGCATCCGGATATTCGCCGCCATATGTCGCTAATATTTTAGGGTGCTGGCTAGCAGCGAGCTGAGAAAAACGGTCCCCCCGTGAGACATTTTCAACCGTCATCGGCGTGGAGGATGGGGACAAGGTGACGCCTAAATCATCGGCCGTCACATTTTTGCCGCCCGGCACTTCACCGGCAATGGTGAGCACCTGACAAGCGGACAGCATCACCACCGCGCTAAACGAAGCGAGGCGCTTTAGTGATCCTACCAAAACTCTTTGTGACACTGCTTTTGACAATCTGATAGTCCGGCCCATTTTCGACTGCGAATAGTGTCGCAAATCACTTACTCAAAAGTGTATCCGCAAGAGAGCTACCCGCCAACCCCATGAAAACACTAGAATGGTTGAATACGGCCAAGTTCGGGCGAAATCTTATAAGTTTGTATCGCCCAGATAATTTCGGATATGTTCCGGCGCATCAGGCCCCAACATTTCAGAGGCTTTGCCTGACACGGCAACGCGGCCATTCTCAACGAAAATCAACTCATCCGCAATGTCTCGCCACTCCTGCGGATGATGCGTGACGGCCAGCACTGTCATCTGCCGCTCGCGTTGAAGCTGCGAAAGCAGGGCTGTCATGTCATGGCGCAGTCCCGGCCCCAGCGAGGCGAATGGTTCATCCAGCAGCAATATCGGACGGTTCTGCACCAGCACCCGCGCAAACGCCACGCGCTGTCGCTCCCCGCCGGAAAGATCCGACGGCAGGCGCTTTTCCTTGCCGCTCAAGCCAACCCGCCCAATGGCGTCCGCAATGGCCTGCTTTTCAGCCGCGCTCTTACGAAATCGTGGCCCAATGCCAAGACCGACATTCGTGACAACGTTCAAATGCTCGAACAAATTATTGTCTTGGAACAGGAATGAAACCGGGCGATCCCGAATGGCTTGTTTAGTGACATCCTTGCCGTCCAGAAATATCGTGCCCGAATGCGCCGTTTCAAATCCGGCGATCAAATTCAGCATCGTGGATTTTCCGGACCCGCTCGGACCCGTAACCGCCGTGAATGAGCCCTGCCGAACGGCAAGATCAAACAACATCTTTGTGCCCGGCCAGCCAAAGGCAACATCGCGCAGTTCAATAGAAAATTTGGGCTCAGTCATCTTCCGCAGCCCTCAATGACAAGTAACTAATAATGCCGGTGAACAGCGCCAAGTACAATGCCAAACCTGCCGCATCATCCGTCCGGTAGCTGCCCATCTTGGCAAACAGCAATGCCGGCAGGGTCAATATCTGGTCGCTTCCAAACAATGTCACCACGCCAAGGTCGCCCAGCGACAGCGCAAACGCAAAAAGCAGCGCGCTGATAATCGCATGGCGCATCACCGGCACATCAACAATCCAAAACCGGTTGCAGCCAAATAGACCGAGCGACGCAGACAGCCGGTCATGGGCATCATAGTTCTTCGTCACCGCGGGCTTCAAAATCTGTACTGCAAATGGCAAAGCCATAATCATGTTGGCCAAAACAATGAGCAGCGGAATAGACGAAAACCCGATACCGGATTTGCTCAGAAGAATGAACCAGCCAACGCCCAATATGAGGGACGGGATGCCCAGCGCTATCGCCGACATCGAATTGAAAATCGCCGCCACTCCATTTTTCCCCATCCGCACGAATGCGTAATGCGCAGATAAAATGGCAAGCGCCAATCCCACCGCAAGCAGCGCAGATACAATACCGATGGTCGAGCTTGTGACAAGCGCGCGCCACAAATCCGGCTGCGTGAAAAGCCGGACGTGGTCAGCGGCAATGCCCGCATAAGCCATCGCACCAAGCGGGGCGGCAACGAAGACGGTGGCAAATGCCAGCCAAATCGTTCCCAGCACCGCCTCATTGACGCCGGGACGATGATACAGCCGCGGCGCATCGTTTCCGTACGCATTCCGTATCGTCTCTGGGCGGTTTCCGGACGCTATTCGGGCGATCACTGTGAGGATTAGAAGCTGCACCAGCGTGAGAATTGCCGCCCTACCCATATCAAAATCAAACGACAAAGATTGGTAAATCGCCACCTGCAAAGTGGTCGTTCCGGGGTTGCCGCCTAGCACTAAAATAATGGTGTAGGAAGCCGCACAAAGAAAGAAGATCAGGCTGCTAACCCCCGGTAAAACATCAACAATTGCCGGAAACAAGATGTAACGCATTCGCTCAAAATGTGTGAAACGCAGCGTTTCAGCTAGCTTCCAATACTCATTGGGAATAGCATTAAACCGCTCCAAAAGCAGCCGCACCGCGAGCGGCATATTAAAGAATACATGCGCAATCAATATACCGGAAAGACCATAAATGTCCGGCTTTAGAACAAGTCCAAACCATTGAAATAATTGACTAATAAGTCCGTTTCGACCCAGCAAAGTAACAATACCAAGCACCGCAACAATGACCGGAAGCGACAGCGGAAGGGTGAACAAAACCAGCAGAAATTTGCGCCCGGGAAACCGGTGAAACGTCACAAAAGCCCGCGCTACCGGCAGGGCAAAAGCGATTGAAAGAACAGTGGAAAGCAGCGCCTGCCAGACGGTGAATTTGGCCACCGGCCAAATGCCAGAAAAATCAACCGTGGAAAGCGATCCGGCGCTGGCAAAAAATAACGATGCCAGCGCCGAACCGATTGCCAAGATCAAAATAATCAGCGCCATATATCCGGCTGTCTGCCGTCCTTTGAAAGCGCTAACTATTTGATTATCATCCATTATTTCGCGATTGCTTTCGCCCACTCGTCAATCCAAGCCTTGCGATTATCCGCCACTTCCTTGGCAGAATAAAGCAAAGTCTTCGCAGGCTTCACCATTTTATCAAACACAGGATTAAGCGCCGTGCTGGTCTTGCCCGCCGGAAACATCCAGTTATTTTCAGGGATTAGATCCTGAAAAGCAGCTGAAGTCACAAAGCTCAAAAACTCTTTCGCCAATGGGTTTGCCGCGCCCTTGGTGGTTTGGCCAACAACTTCAATCTGCAAATAATGCCCTTCTTCAAAGCTAGCCGCTTGATAACGCTCAGTTTTTTCAGCAATCATGTGGTACGCGGGTGACGTGGTGTAAGACAAAACCATATCAGCCTCGCCCTTGGTGAACAGCCCGTAAGCCTCACTCCAGCCCGGCGTAACCGTCAGGATTTTCGGCGCCAACTTCTTCCAGTCTTCGCCAGCTTTGTCGCCATAAACCGACTTCATCCAAAGCACGAAGCCAAGACCCGGTGTCGAAGTGCGCGGGTCTTCAATCACCAGCTTTTGGTTGGGATCAGAAGCGATCAATTCTGCCAAACTCTTCGGCGGATTTTTCACTTTTTCAGTGTCATAAACAATCGCAAAGTGCGCGTAATCATAGGGAATGAACACATCATCGCTAAAATTTCCTGGAACAGAAAGCGCTGCAATATCAGTGGTATGAGGCGCAAACAGGCCGGTGGCCCTGGCTTCGTCCGTCAGATTTGTATCCAGTCCCAACACCACGTCTGCCGTGGTATTCGCGCCCTCTAGCTTCAAGCGGTTAAGCAGCGCCACGCCATCAGCAACAGATACAAATTCTAAATCACAACCGCATTGTTTTTCAAACGCAGCCTCGATTTTTGGACCCGGACCCCATTCGGCTGTGAAGCTTTCGTAGGTATAAACTGTCAATTTGCCAGCCGCGTGAGCTGGAAAAGCAAATGATAAAAGCACAGGTAAAACAGATAGATAGGTAGGGTATCGCATCGGCGCCTCCTTATGTTTACGGGTGAAGGGGCAAGTGCCGGAATGGTCACATGCTTCTAATCCCTCCGCCGGTATGAGCCGGATCA
>JAYTVD010000066.1:0-26244 GCA_043744175.1 Phyllobacteriaceae bacterium | reverse complement strand
CGCCGGTCGTTAACCGGCACCGTTTTTCCGTGGAGCCCGGACTTTCCTCACATGCCGTCTTTCGACTTATGACACGCGCGGCCGCCCAGCCTGCTGGCGTGGCGGTTAAACCGTGTAAGCCAGAAAAACGCAAGCAGCTTTTACGCCGCTCCGCCCATCACAGCTTTGACCTTGCCGCAATAGGCAGCGGAAACCGGGTTCATACGCTTTGCACCATGTCCGGCATTGTAGCGAAGTATCGTTCCACAAGTGGTCTTGCCGCCAATCTTGCGCGCCATGCCGAGATATTTCATGCCATATTTAATGTTGGTGGCAGGCACATAAAGCCCCTTGGCTGTGCCCGTGTAACCCATACCGCGCGCGGTCGAGAGCTTCACTTGCATCAAACCGATTTCGCCAGCTTTGCCGGTTTTGTTTGGCCGGAAGCCGCTTTCAATTTTCACCACAGCCGTGGCCAGCGCCACTGGCACACCATTGGACTTGGCATAAGCCGCAATCAGCGCGTCATAAGGTGCGGCAAAGGCTGGAGTAATAACAGACATAGCTAGAGCGGCGGCGGCAAAGCCCGCAATCATTTTACGAAACATGTAAAGTCTATCCCACTAAATGCAGCGCATCTCGCAACATGGCGGCGCTGTCGTTTGCAATGCGGCAATCATTGGTCAGCCAGTACTGAGCCAGTTGATCTGCCACGCGAACATTCAAATTAAACCGCGAAGGTTTGGCGAATGAAATAGCAATAGGGGCACAATGGTTCAATATTAGGGCAAGCAAATAAACTTGCGTTACAGAGTGTTACAGGGAAAATTACAGCGCGCGCAACAACTTATGCAGCGTCGTAATCGTCGAAGCATCAGCCACGCCATCCACCTTTTCAGGCCGAAAATGCAGTTGAAACGCCTTCACTGTCCTCTTTGTCGTCTCATCAAAAACACCGGTCACAGGCACATTATAGCCATACATCGACAGCATCGCTTGCAAGGCCTCAATCGGCTGGCCCTCATCGCCAAGCGTGAAAAACCGACCGCCGGAAACCGGCTCCGGCGCGACATAATGGCCGATGCCCGCCTGGCTGAGTTCGCCCCACGGGAACAATTCGCCGGGGTCCACCTTGCGGCCCGGCGCGATGTCAGAATGTGCCAGCACCAAATGCGGCGCAATATTATGGCGTTTCAATATTCCCCGACACAGCCGGATAACCGCAGTAATTTGCTTTTTGGGAAAATGCTTGTAGCCCAGCGTATGACCGGGGTTCACAATTTCGATGCCCACCGAAACAGAGTTCAAATCCGTTTCGCCCTTCCAGAAGCTCGCGCCCGCATGCCATGCACGGTCAGCCTCCGCCACCATCTGCACGACCTTGCCATTCTCATGGACGATATAGTGCGAAGACACTTGGCTCTCGATATTGCAAAGCCAATCCTCCGCGCCCTGCCCCGATTTCATGCCCGTGTAGTGCAGAATGATTGTGGTAATAGACTTGCCGTCCTTGCGCTCACCAAAGTTCGGTGAAGGCCGCACATGGCCGCGAGGATGGTCGGCCTTCTCAAGCATCAGGCCTGCACCAGCATATCTTGCAGCCGCGTCCACGCGCGGTTGATTGTCTTGAGCCGCTCATTGGCGATCTCGACAAACTCCTTCGGCATACCGCGTCCTATCAGTACATCAGGATGGTTTTCCTGCACCAGCTTGCGCCACGCTTTGCGCGCATCACCGAGATCGCAATTTCGGTCAATACCTAAGACTATATAAGGGTCCGGCTCGCTGCCCACGGTATGGCGCGAGAGCAGCGCCTCCCAGCGCCGATCATCCAGTTTGAAAATCGTGGCTGTAGTCTCTAAAAACGCCAGCTCATCCTGATGGATCGCCCCGTCTGCTTTCGCAATGTGAAACAACCCGTCGAGAATATCCTCCAGCGAACCGCAATTTGGATCACCAGATCCACACAAGGTGGCGATCTGCCCCGCATAGGTTTCAAAGCCGGCGACATCTTGCTTGGCCAAGTCAAACAGCCGCGACACGTTGCGCTGCTCGCCTTCCGGCACATGGAAAATTTGCTGAAAGGCCTCAACCTCGTCAAATGTCACAATGCCATCCGCCTTGGCCATCTTGGCCGAAAGCGCAATCATAGCTACGGAAAATGCCACGCGACGGCGCGTTTCAGGGTCACCCTCCAGCATGGTGCGGACGGCTTCCAATACACTGGAAAACGCGCCAGTTGTCACGCGGGCGAGCACATCGCCAATATCAGACCAAATCGACATGCCAGCGCTTGTATCTGATGCGCACGGTAAAATCGAGACGGGCACACAAAACAATTCATTCACAATAGTGATGGATTAGTGCCCGCCAAATCATTAGTCAGGCGATGCGATTTTGCCCAAAATTGCCAAAACAAATTAGGCGCATTTCATGCAAGCACAAATTCTCAAAGATAAACACCGCCGCGAACAGATCGGCTTTTTTCTCGGCATTCTTGCCGTCGTCCTGTTTGCGGGAACGCTGCCCTTCACCCATATCGCATTGCGTGATTTTTCTCCGTCTTTCATTACCTTTGGCCGCGCAGCACTTGCCACTGTTTGCGCCATCGTCACAATGTTCATCTTGAAGCGCCCGTTCCCGCGCGCGCACTGGCGCGAGCTTTTGGCCGCAGGCGTCTTGCTTGGCATCGCTTTTCCCCAACTAATGGCAATCGCCATGCAGACTTTGCCAGCCGCCCACGGCGGTGTGGTGCTTGGCATCCTCCCCCTTATGACCGCCACATTCGCCAGCCTGATTGACGGTGACAGGCCCTCGCCGCTGTTCTGGTTTTGCGCCATTGCGGGCGGCGTGTTGGTGATACTGTTCGCCACACGCGACACCGGCCTTCACATTTCATCCGGAGATTTATTCCTGCTAGCCGCTGCCGCTTCCTGCTCGCTTGGCTATGTATTTTCCGGCAAGCTTTCGCGCCATATGCCCGGCTGGGAAGTCATATCATGGGCGCTCATCGCCATCTGCCCTATCAGCTTTATCGGCACCGCTCTCAGCTATGAGCCCCGCTTTCTAAACGCCAGCACATCCGAAATCGCAGCCTTCGCCTATCTGGGCCTCGTGTCCATGTATATCGGCTATTTCGCGTGGAACATCGGCCTCGGCATGGGCGGCATCGCCCGCGTCGGTCAGGTTCAGCTTTTGCAAACCTTTGTCACGCTGGCCATCTCGGCTTTGATGCTGGGCGAACATGTCGGCTGGGATACACTCATTTTCGCGGTAGCCGTTGCCATTATGGTGGCCATCGGGCGGCGCGCGCCAATCTTGAAAAAAGCGCAATAATCTCGACAAAAAAACCGGCCACACTTTCATGTGACCGGTTCATTTTAACAATCCATCACGGTTTCCCGCGAGAAATTATTACATGCCGAGAGCAGTCTTGATAGCAGCTTCTGCAGCATCGCCAGCAGCTTTCGCATCCTTGCCAGCAGCAGTCGCAGCAGCTTCAGCAGCTGTACGAACCTGGGCAACAGCGGCAGTCTTCTGTTCTGCAGTCATAGCAGCAGCAGTTGACTTCAACTGATCAATCATTGTCGATACAGATGGGTCAAGAGCCATTGCATCAGCAGCAGGAGCAGCGGCAGCTGGTGCAGCAGGCTCAGCAGCCTTTGGTGCTTCAGCAGCAGGAGCGGCAGCAGCTGGTGCTTCTACCTTTGGTGCTTCTGCAGCTTCTTCTTTTTTGCCACAACCAACCAAAGCCAAAGCAGCAACGGATACGGAAAGGATAAGGAACTTCTTCATTTTATAATACCTCCAAGCGGCCCACAATGCCGCGACGGCGTTCCTTTTCCACTAAATTGTGGCAGAGATACAGCGAAATGTGGCGGGCCGATAAAAAATGTTGCAGCGCACTGTCACATTAAATCTCTAAAACTAACCATGTGCAATCGAATGACCACACAAAAAAATTCTATCGTATTGAAATATATAGAAAATACACAACACCACAAAAGCACAAAACAGTTCAAGCAATTGTGAGCGACAATGTGATGGCCTGCCACATTTGTGAAAAAAAGTGCTGCCCTCCTCCATTAACCAGCGCGATATGCAACCAAATTCGGCATTACATCACGAAGACAGACGTGGAATCGCGGTGATATCGCCGTGCAGGAAATGAGAATAGCACCCACAATTAACCGCATTAGCTGTCATACACCTGCTCAAATCATCTGCCCCGACCGCAGAAAGCCTCTTCACTTCACCACCCCCAACAATCTTTGCACCAGCGCTTGCGGCTTATAATGCAGCTTGCCCGGCGTAAGGCCCATGCGCAGCACCAGCATGTTGCGCGATGGGATGATACAGATCGACTGGCCATCATGGCCGAGCATCCAATAAGCATCATCCGGCAGCGCAAAGCCCAAATCTGGATCTTCGTCATCCGGCCCGCCAGCTGATGGCCCCTGTAGCCAGAGCTGCCCCTTGCTATATTGCGCCCCAAAGCTTGCCACAGAAGCGGGCGCAGGCTCATGCATCATCGCCACATAGTCAGCAGGCAAGACCTGCGCACCATTGGCCATGCCCTTATCCAGCAGCATTTGCGCAAACTTCGCCCAGTCCGGCGCACTGGCATAAAGATGAGATGACCCAACCAATGTGCCGCTCGCATCCGTTTCAAACGTCGCGCTACTCATGCCAAGCGGTTTGAACAGCGCCGCTTTAGGATAAGTCAGCGCCTTATCTCCCGCAGCATCCTGCCAGATGCGCGAGAGCAAAACCGCCGTGCCGCTGGAATAGTTGAACGTCTTGCCAATGTCCTTCACCAGCGGCTTATCGCGGGCAAAGGCGGCCATGTCATTTTCCAAAAACAACATCCGCGTCACGTCAGTCACGTCGCCATAGTCTTCGTTAAACGCCAGCCCCGATGACATCGCCAGCAAATCCGAAAGCGCGATGTCCTTGCGCCCATCGCTGGCCCACTCAGCGAACAGCGCATTTTTATCCAGCGTCAACTTCTCATCGCGCACCAGCGTGCCTATGATACCGGCATTCACTGTCTTGGTCATTGACCAGCCGAGCAGCGGCGTTTCGCGCGTGAAGCCAGCGCCATAGCGCTCGCCAATAATGCGCCCGTTTTGCGCCACCACAATCGCCCGCATTCCCGGGCCTTGCAGCACTGCATCGTCAAGCACAGCAGCAATTGCCGGGTCTTGGCTGACATCAACGCGGTTGCCCAGCGGCCATAGCGCCGCTGCGTCAATCGATTTGCCATCATTAGCAAGCACTGGAAACGCATTCCTCGTCGCCATTTCCACATGACTATCGGGAATAACTGAACAGCCATAACCAGCGCGGTAAACCGCCACTTGCTTGCCAAACACACCTGCAAGCCCCGCTGTCACCGTGCCCTTGGCCTTGTCCACGGATACTTTCATCAGCTTTAATAGCGGGTGTCCGGGCGCCTGCACATCATCGGCCAAAACTTGGGTCGCATCGCGCCCCGCCAGAAACACATTGGAGCAAACGATTTTGGCACTATAACCCGCGCCCACACGAATGAGATCAGGCGGCGAAAGATAAAGCCAAGTCGCCGCGCCCGCGATCAACACAATAAATCCGCGAAATATCCACCGCAAAAACCGCCGCATATCGTTGACCCTCCCGTCAATGGGATAGTTGTCCGTTGAAGGCGTGCAAAAATCAACTTGTTTTCACCTTAGCCTTTTATTAACCATATGTTGGCGATTGACGTGGTATCAGCGACGTTTCATAGCGGTGACTTCACAAAATGACGAAATCCAAATCATTCAAATTTGCGGCGACCTGCGCGTTCGGACTTCTCCTGTCCGCCTGCAACAGCGTCAACTATGATGATTTTCAGTCCGCCAGCGTCAAGCCGGTCAATTTCGCCGAGTCAAAGCCCGTGGATTTTCCCGGTCGCGGCCCCGCCGCCTTCCCCGTGCATGGCACCGACGTTTCCAAATATCAGGGCGATATTGATTGGGACGCAGCACATGCCAACGGCGTGTCCTTTGCCTTCATCAAAGCCACCGAAGGCGGTGACCGCATAGACGAGAAGTTCGCCCGCAATTTCAGTGGCACGCGCGCAGCGCGCATCCCACGGGCCGCCTATCATTTCTACTATTTCTGCACCCCGGCTGCACAGCAGGCCGCATGGTTCATCCGCAATGTGCCAGCCGATCCGTCTGCCCTGCCTCCGCTCATTGACCTTGAATGGAACCCGGATTCACCCACCTGCACCACCCGCCCTGCACCGGAAACCGTGCGCAGCGAAGTAATGATTTTCTCCAATGCGCTAGAGCGCCACTATGGCAAGCGGCCATTGCTGTACGTCACGCCGGATTTCTATCGTGATAATCTCGAAGGCCACTTCAAGTCGCACCAGTTCTTCCTGCGTGCGGTCGCGGATCATCCGTCTGGCGTTTATCCAGATCGAGCATGGTCGTTCTGGCAATATTCCGGCACAGGCAGCATCCCCGGCATTAAGGGCGGCGCAGATATGAACGTGTTCAACGGCAATGTGCGCACATGGAAACAATGGCTCGCCGATAACCACTAGAAACAGCACATTATATCGAGCGGAGCACCAAATCTAATTCTACCCGCGTCGCCAAACCTCCCAAGAATCCTCGCCAAACCTCTAAGAATCGGGTGGCAAATTTCACCGGCCCAGCCGATAACAAGGCAAGGACGGGAATCATGACAACAACAAATTCACCAGCAGCAGCTTCCGCAAAAACATGGGGAATGCTCATTCTGCTCGGCGCGCTCTGGGGCGGTTCGTTCTTTTTCTCCAAAATTGCCGTCAAAGAAATCCCGCCGTTCTGGCTGGTGTTCTTCCGCGTTTCGATCGCCGCTTTGGCACTTCACCTCTATTTGCTGGCCAGCGGCAAGTGGCATGAGTTCAAAGCACAACCGTTCCTACCCTTCTTCGGCCTCGGGCTTTTGAACAATGCCATCCCGTTTTCATTACTGTTTTTTGGCCAAACCGTGCTCGGCGCAGGGCTGGCATCAATCCTCAATGCCACCACGCCCTTTCTCACCGTCATTGCAGCAACGCTGCTGACCAAGGATGAAAAAGCCAATAGCGCCAAAGTGTTAGGCATTATCATCGGCATCATTGGCGCAGCCACAATCGTCGGGCAATCAGCACTAACGGGCCTAGGCGCACCCTTATGGGCGCAGTTGGCAGTAGTCGGAGCTGCACTTTCCTATGCCTTGGCAGCGGTCTATTCCAAGCGATTTAAGGGCGTCCCACCGCTCATCACTGCCACTGGTATGCTCACCAGTTCAACACTTATAATGGGCCCAATCGCACTATTTGTCTCAGGCGCACCGGCTGTCACAAGCTGGCATCTCCCCGTGTGGGGCGCGGTTCTGGCACTGGCATTGGCCTCAACTGCTTTCGCCTACCTTCTGTTTTTCCGCATCGTTGGCGAGGCTGGAGCCACCTTTGTCTCGCTTGTCACGCTTATCGTTCCGGCTAGTGCAGTGCTTCTCGGTTCATTATTTTTGGGTGAAACACTGTCCGGACAAGAAATTTTCGGTATGTTCCTCATCGCCGTCGGTCTCTTCGTCACAAACGGACTTTCCTATTTGAAATCAAAGCCAAAGCCTTAAATGATAATGTGTTTCCGGCTAATAAAATTAGCAATTTGAAATGCATTTTAACTATCTTTAACAAATAATGAATATTGTAAATCGTTCATATATTTCAATAAGTTATCTATGGCCACGACATGAATTTTCCACAATTTTGCCGCAATGCAGCATGGAAATCTCTTGCACATAGCGCTGGATGGACTACATTTGCCGTTATAGAAACATGGAGGTTTAGCAATGGATTTAACGAAATCGCTCAACGTTCTGATGTTTTGTGCCGCGTTTGCGTTTGTGAGCGCAATGGTATTGGGGCTGGTTTCTTAAAACGAAACCGGAGCCGAACTTCCGAAGCGAAGTCGGCAGGAGCATAAATTGTAAAAAAGCCAGTTGCAAACGCGACTGGTTTTTTTGTTTGTCCAATTGTGAGCTACTCTTATGCTGCCTTGGCAGTCTGCACTTGCGGGCGAATGCCAATCAGATGGCAAATGGCAAACACCAAATCCGCACGGTTCATGGTGTAGAAATGGAAGTCCTGCACGCCGCGCTCCACGAGGTCCAGCACCTGTTCTGCCGCCACAGCGGAGGCCACCAGCGCGTGAGTCTGTGCATCATCATCAAGCCCTTCAAACCGCTCCGCGAGCCATGAGGGAACATGCGTGCCAGAGCGCGAGCAGAAATTCGTGACCTGCTTGAAATTATGCACAGGCAATATGCCCGGCAAAATCGGAATATAAATCCCTGCTGCCCGCACTTTCTCCACATAGCGCTCATAAACATCATTATCGAAGAAAAACTGCGTGATCGCCCGCGTCGCGCCCGCGTCCACCTTGCGCTTTAGAATATCAATATCGGTGGCATAGTCGCGACTCTCAGGGTGTTTCTCAGGATAGGCCGACACAGAAAATTCAAACTCATCATCAATGGCCTTGAGGCCCGAAATCAAATCCGCCACGCTTTTATAGCCATCCGGATGCGGCGTATATTGCGTCCCGACGCCTGATGCAGGATCACCGCGCAGCGCCACAAAGTGCTTGACGCCAAAGTCGCGATATTCTTTTACCACCGCGTCCACATCCGCCTTGCTGGCGTTCACGCACGTCAAATGGGCAGCGGCTTTCAAGCCGGTTTCATCGAGCAGCCGCTTCACTGTCTGCCCCGTTGGCGCGCGGGTGGAGCCGCCCGCACCATAGGTCACGGACACAAAGTCCGGATTCAAGGCCTGCAAACGGTCAATCGTCTGCCACAAGCGCTCTTCCATTTCCGGATTTTTCGGCGGAAAAAATTCAAATGAAACGCGAATGTCCTTGCCAAGTTCCGGGCGGCGCGAAAGGCGAAAAGCGTTCATTATACAGACTCCAGTAGCGTATTTTTTGCCGGCACGTCGCCAGCGATTAAAAGGCGTGGATCGCGGGCGATCCAAATTTTCACAGTCAGCTGTCCGGCGTCGGAGCCTGCAACTTCGTGGCTCACTTCCGGCTTCAGGCCGCACTCTTTCAGCCAGCCATTCATCTGCTCATCAGAAAAGCCGAGCCGCACATGGGCGTGCTTTTCGCGCAGCGCTTCAATGTCATGGCTGGCAAAATCAACGATAATCAATCGCCCGTTGGCACGTAGCGCCCGTGAGGCCTCGCGAATTGCCGCCAGCGGCTCATCCAAGAAATGCAAAACCTGATGGATCATCACCAGATCAAACGCATCGCGCTCCACTGGCGGATTGAGAATATCGCCCTGCCGCACTTGGGCGTTGGCAATGCCCGCTTGCTCCAGATTGGACCGCGCCACCGCAAGCATGTCGCGGCTCATATCAATGCCAACCGCGCGGCGGTAAAGCGGCGCAAACAGTTCAAGGAACCGTCCCGTGCCCGTGCCCAAATCCAGCATGGCTTGGAAATGCCGCTCACCAACCAGTTTCAGCAGCAGTGCTTCCACTGCGGCGTCCGGCGCATGAAGTGAGCGGATTTGGTCCCACTCCAGCGCATTATTTTTGAAATAGTCTGAGGCCCGCGCTTGGCGCTGTTGCTTCACTTGGGCCAGTCGTTCCAAATCCCGCGCCAGCACCACATCGCGCCCGTCCAGCCGCGCCACCAGCGCCTCGCCGAGCAAACCGGCAACATTGACGTCATCCATACGGAAATACGCCCACGAGCCTTCCTGATAGCGCGAAATTAGGCCCGCTTCATAAAGCAGCTTCAAATGGCGCGACACACGCGGCTGCGATTGGCCAAGAACGGTGGTGATATCCGTCACCGTCAAATCACCCTGCTTCAATAGGTGCAAAATGCGCAGACGGCTGGATTCAGCCACCGCTTTCAGGGTATCCACCAAATTATCTAAGTGAAGCAGCGACATTTATCCGGTATCCAAAACACATAAAGATATGTTTATGTCATTTTCCGAAAACAAGCAAGTCGTAGAAAGGCAAAACTATGTCGTTTTCAACTAAGTTGCAGCGTGAAATCGCCGATGCCCTGACACTGCTTGCCCCCGGAATTCCCTTTTTAGATGCAGAAATCGTGCGCAAACACGCCGCCGCCAAGCATTTACGCGAGTTTTCGTCCAAGATAAGCGTCTGGCTGGCACTAATTGCCCATATCCGCCACGCCCACACCGATTATGATGAATTGATGGACGAAGGCTACGGCAAGGAATCATCCCGCCACTTCGCTCTGGACCAGACAAATGAGAAACTGACGGAATGGCGCGCCACCAGATTTCTCGATCCAGAGGGTGACGACTAACCCCTGTATAGCCATTGCTCCGGCAGCCGCGCCTCAAATTGTGCCCCTGCCGCAATCGTCCCCGGCTTTTCCACCCACGCCACCAGCCCGCGCAGCCGCTTGGCAGCTTTGACGAATTTCATGGCAATTTCATCCACATCATCAAGCCCCGCCCCGCTTGCCAGTGCCTTGCCTGCTAAGCGACACGGCGCATTCTGCCCGTCCACTTTCAGCGTCACGCCGCCATCAAAGAATAGCAGCGTGCGCGGCGGCAGTAGTGAAAAGTCCGGCAGTCCCGAAACCACAATATTCGCGCCCAGCCATTCCGGCCTCACCTCCGCCAAACCCATGGCCACCGCAATCGCCTGCAAATCCGCAACGCTGACCAGCGAGACCTGCCGCTCGTTTCGCATTTCGGTTCTACGCGGATACCACGGCTCGCGTCCGCCCGCTTTGCGTGTCAGCCCCGCATGATGGTCGCCAACTATTCCCGCAAAATTGAGCATCAGAGATTGCGCTGTTGCAGTGACAAAGTTCGAGCCCGCCGCCAACAGCACTTGCTCAACTTTGCCAGCCAAACGCCGCGCGGGCAGTATTTCGGGAGCACCAAATAGATCAGCCATAGAAATCTCCAACCTTAAGCAAACCCAAATTTCAGACCTACCATTGCCCCCGTCGCGGCAAGCCGCTAGACGAAGGCATCACGCGACCCACAGGTTACATAATGTCCGATACGCCAGAAACCACCCTCAAGACCGTGCGCGACTTTCTGCGCTATGCCGTCTCGCGCTTCACTGTTGCCAACCTGGTCTATGGCCACGGCACGACCAACGCTTACGATGAGGCTGCCTATCTGGTGCTCGAAGGTCTGCACCTGCCTATCGACCAGTTGGAACCCTACCTTGACGCCACATTGCTCCTGTCCGAGCGCCAGCGTCTCGCCGCGCTGATAGAAGCCCGCGTCACGACCCGCAAACCCCTGCCCTATATTTTGAACAAGGCTTACATGCACGGCGTGCCGTTCTACGTCGATGAGCGCGTCATCATCCCGCGCTCCTATCTTGGCGAGTTGATGGGCATGGAGAATTTCGCAGGCGGCGAAGGCTCCCTGCTGCCCGAGCCTGAAAACATAGAAACCATCTTAGACCTCTGCACCGGCTCTGGGTGCCTCGCCATCCTCGCCGCCATGCGTTTCGAAAATGCCACCGTCGATGCCACGGACCTATCGCAAGATGCGCTGGACGTTGCGGCCATCAATATAGCTACTCATAATTTGGGCAACCAGATTTCGCTGTTCCAAGGCAACCTGTTCGCGCGCCTCAAGGGCCGCCGCTACGACCTCATCATCGCCAATCCGCCCTACGTGGCGGAAGAAGAAGTCGAGGGCTTTGAGCCCGAGCACCAAGCTGAACCGCGTATGGCGCACATCTCCGGCGATGATGGTTTTGACCTTGTCCACCAGATTTTGGCGCAAGCACAAAACCATCTCACTGAGACCGGAATACTCATCTGCGAGTTCGGAACCGGCCGCGAAATTCTCGAAGCCGAGTTTCCCCATTTGCCATTTATGTTTTTAGATACCGAGCAAAGCCAAGGCGAAGTGTTCGCCATTTCCGCAGCAGATTTGAATTAACAATTTCATCCAACGCCACGCTCACAAAAATTCGTTGCGGTGAGGGAAATAGCGTAGATTTTCGAACACCGGAGCGCAGCGTAAAATCAAGTGCGGAAGCACCGGAGCACAGAAAAGCCGCGCTAGTTACCCGCCGCAGCGGATTTTAAGGGGAGACCCAGGCACCGTTTTTCTTGGATGACTTGACACATGCTTCCACGAAGGCAACGCCTGCCACACCATCATCAACTGTCGGGAAAATAACGTCTTTTGGTATCTTGCCGTTCTTCTTGCGCACCGCCCGAATGGCTTTTGCAGCCTCCGTATAGATGTTGGCAAAGCCCTCAAGATAGCCTTCAGGATGCCCGCCGGGAACGCGCGTAACGCGGTTGGCCGATGCCATCGCACCAGCCCCGCCCCGCGTAAGTAGTTGTTTTGGCTCACCAAATGGCGTGTACCACAAATAGTTCGGGTCTGCCTGCACCCACTCAATGCCGCCTTCGGTGCCATAAACCCGCAGTTTCAGGCCATTTTCATGACCCGGAGCGACCTGGCTGCACCAGATCATGCCCTTGGCCCCGCCCTTGTAGCGCAGCATAATATGGGCGTTATCGTCCAATTGGCGGCCCGGCACAAACGCATCCAAGTCCGCAGCCAGACTATCCAATTCAAGACCGGAAACAAAACAGCCCAGATTATAGGCGTGTGTTCCGATATCGCCGGTGGCCCCGCCAGCACCCGATTGCTTAGGGTCAGTGCGCCATGCCGCCTGCTTTTGTCCTGATTGTTCAATGGCTTCGGTCAGCCAGTCTTGCGGATACTCGGCATGAACCAGCCGGATTTTGCCTAGCATTCCCTTGGCCACCATTTCCCGCGCCTGCCGCACCATCGGGTATCCGGTATAATTATGAGTGAGCACAAACAGCTTGCCGGAAGCCTTGGCAATCGTCGCCAACTTCTTGGCGTCAGATAAGGTAGAAGTCAGCGGTTTATCGCAAATAACATGAATTCCCGCCTCCAAAAATGCCTTTGCCGCAGCAAAATGCACATGGTTCGGCGTCACAATCGCCACCGCCTCAATGCCATCCGGCCGCTTGGCTTCAGCCTTCGCCATTTCGGCAAACGTCGCATAAGAGCGCGATGGATCAATGCCAAGCTCCAAAGCCGACGCCAGCGAACGCTCCGGATTGGACGAAAGCGCACCCGCCACCAGCTCATATTCGCCGTCAATCCGCGCCGCAATCCGGTGCACCGCGCCGATAAACGCGCCCTGCCCGCCGCCAACCATGCCGAGGCGGATTTTGTTGCTCGATGTAATTTTGCTTGCTTCAATAGCCATAATTATAGCCCCAACATTTTTCTAATTTGTGCCTCGTCCCGTTCCGCTCCAGCGAAATCGTCAAACGCTTTCTCGGTCACACGGATAATGTGGTTTTCAATGAAAGGCGCGCCTTCAGCCGCACCATCCTCTGGATGTTTCAGGCAGCATTCCCACTCCAAAACCGCCCATGAATCATAGCCATGCTGAGTCAATTTGGAGAAAATGCCGGAGAAATCCACCTGCCCGTCGCCAAGCGAACGGAAGCGGCCAGCGCGGTTTGTCCATGATTGATAGCCGGAATAAACGCCCTGCCGACCATCCGGATTAAACTCCGCATCCTTGGCATGGAACGCTTTGATGCGATCATGATAGATGTCGATGAAGGCCAGATAGTCCAATTGCATCAATAAGAAATGCGAGGGATCATAGTTGATATTGCAACGCTTGTGGCCCTTGAGCGCATCCAAGAACATTTCAAATGTCGCGCCGTCAAACACATCTTCGCCGGGATGAATTTCGTAAGCCACATCAATGCCCACATCATCAAACGCATCCAGAATCGGCTTCCAACGCTTGGCAAGTTCCTTGAATGCCTCTTCAATCAGCCCTTCAGGGCGTTGCGGCCACGGATACACATAAGGCCACGCCAGCGCACCGGTGAAAGACACCATGCAGTCCAGACCCAAATTGCGCGAGGCCTTCGCCGCCAGCATCAACTGTTCGGTTGCCCATGCTTGGCGGGCTTTTGGATTGCCGTGCACGGACGCCGGCGCAAACGCGTCAAAAGCCTGATCATAGGCCGGATTAACGGCAATCAGCTGGCCCTGCAAATGCGTTGAAAGCTCCGTGATTTGCACGCCCGCATCGGCACAAATGCCTTGCACTTCATCACAGTAAGTTTTTGATGTTGCTGCCTTTTGCAGGTCAAATAAGCGCGCGTCCCATGTCGGAATCTGCACGCCCTTATAGCCCAAATCAGCGGCCCATTGCGTGATTGACGGCAGCGAGTTAAACGGGGCGGCGTCTCCTGCAAACTGCGCTAAAAATATCCCCGGACCTTTGATTGTCGTTGCCATGTCTCTCTCCCTTAGACAAAACTTTTATCATAGTTTTATCGCGCCAAAGCGGCGCCTCCACAGTGATATTGTCAGGGCAAGAATTGAAGCGCAACCGGCAATCTCAAAGACGTGCCAATTATTACGGGAATCAAAGAAATGCTAAATTAATTAGTAAGCCGGAGTTGCTTGGAGGGTCCAAGGCCCGCTGGCAACGGCACTTTGGTCGCAGCATAGTCGGCATTGATAACCAATTCAGCTGTCGCGCCAATGTCCAACTTGCGGGCAACGATCACGGTATAGGCAGACTCGTCGCCGACCTTGTTGAGGGCATGTACTTTGAAAATTCCGTTAGGCAAATAAATTGTGCCCAGCAGCAGGCCCGCCTTGGAGCTGGAGATTTCATAGGTTACCGTATTCACCATCTTAGGGTCTTGGTAAAATAGTATCCCAGCGTAGGCACCCGTTTCAGGGGCAGAAAAGGCAATGGTTGTCGTCGGCGCAAAATTAAACTTGCTGCCCTCACCCGTGAAGAAAAAGGTGACACCCTTACCCGCAGTTATGCCTCCCAACGTGGACTTCAAATCGCCGTCCTTAATCACATAAGTTCCCGGCATGAACAGCACATTGGCATTCAAACTGATGTTGATTCCGCCGCAATAAACACCCGGCTTGAGAACCGCTATGAACACTGAAATTGTCTTATTCGTGTAGTCACATGTGGACGATGCCGGCACCACACGAGCGGCTAATGGGTCCGCAAGGGGCGTGCAATCGGGCGTCGGCTGGGTCGAATAATTTTTTGACGCACCGCCATAACCGCCCGCCGAACAGTTGTAATCCGATGTAAGAAGTGAAAGATCTTTGGCAGCCAATCCGTCTTTCGCCATTGAGTTAGAGAAAATAGCGCATTTAGGTGATGTAACTTTCGCGCTCCCACTCAGTGCAACCGTATCACCACTTGTTTTGTCCAATCCAATCACGCAAATGTTCATTTCTCCAGAAACACTGGCTTTGGAAGAAACAGCTATTTGGGGATCATGGCGAAAATATCCTAGAAAGAAGTAGGGGTACTCGTTCATTTGCACTTCGACATTGACCGTCTTTGCCACTTGATCGACAGTCGCGATTGTTGTGAATGCACCACTCATCTTTGACATGCCAGAGGACGCACTGGCTGCGCCGATGTCTTTTAGATTTTCGTCAACATGGGCCTGCGCAATCGCTTGTGCTTGCGCCGCCGACCAGCCTTTGAGACTACTCTCTTGGGCAGCCGCAAGAACAGCGGCATCCGCAGCATTCTGCATGCGCTTAATTTGATTGGCGTAAATCATAAAGTCCATGGCGCCACCGCTGAGGCCCAGCAGAACTGGCAGCAAAACAGCAAATGAAAGAGCGAAATTGCCGGAGCGGCAACGCAGCATAGTCACAATCATTTGCAGTGCAGACTTAGTTTTCATGCATTCACAAAACCAGATATTCTTATAAATGAGGTTTCAGAAATAGGAAAATATTTAATTATACCCAACTATATCGATACAGATCGCATTTTCAGTTTGATAGGCTGATTTTGCCGCTAGGACCAACACCAGTAGGCACGGGAACTTTGGTGAGGTCGTAATTTGCATTCACATACAATTTTGATTTGTTTGAGATTTCGATAAATCTGGCTACAATAATTGTAAACGCCGAGCTTTCCGCGATTTTGTTCTTAGCCTTCACCAAAAATCTTCCGTTCGGAAGATATATTGTACCCAGTAGTTCCGCAGCGTTTTTTGAGGATATTTCGAAGTCTTGAAGTCCCATAGCGCGGTCTTGCACCACCAAAAGGCCGGCAGTCGGGCCCGTTTCTGGTGCGCTTAAGCTAACTGTGGTGGTGCCGTCAAATATCATGTGACCGTCGATTCCCGTGAAATACAGGGTAACTCCGGTACCTTTGAGAATGCCATTATTCTTGGTTGAAAGCGCGCCACCCTTAATTATGTAAACACCCGGCTTCAGCTGTACGCTAGCGCCATTATCAATAAGCATACCGTTGCAATACACACCGGGGTTAAGTGTCGTCGCAACATATTGCGGTGCGCTATAGGACTGAAAATCACAATTACCGACAACGGGTTGAACACGGTCGATAAGTGGATCGCCAAGTGACGCACAGTCCGCTGTTGGCACAGGCAAGAAACTTCCAGAACCACCAGTGTACCCGCCCGCAGAGCAAGTTGCTGCAGTTTGCAATATAGCACCAGACTTGACCTCAATCCCCTTGGGATCAATTGAATTGGAATAGGAAGCACATGCCGGTGCAATCACAGACGCCGTGTCATCGATGGACATTGTAGCCGGCGCCGTGCCATCCAATCCAATTAGACAGACTGGAGCCTCGCCTGAAGCCGTTGCGGTCGCGCTTACATGAATTTGTGGGCTTTTGAGAAAATAGCCGAGAACAAAATACTGATACTGATCCATATCAATATTTACTTTCACCTTCCCTGCGGCCTTATCAACCGCAGTGGAAACCGAATATTGTGTGGATGACGAAGGATCGATACCGGCTAGATTACCATCAACATAGCTCTTTGCAACCGCGCTTGCCAATGTCTGCGACCAAGTGTCAATCGCCATTTCTTTTGCAGCCGATAGCGCAGCAGCATCCGCAGCTTGCTGCATATTGGTTTGCTGTCGTTGAAAAACTGCGAAATCGACGACCGCTCCCGTCAAGCCCATCAATACCGGTATCAAAATAGCAAACGAGATTGCGAAATTACCGCGATGGCAACGCACTAAATCCACAAGTCTATTTGATACCCCAAACGCTCTCATAGCATTAGTAGTACTTTATTTAATTTAAACACAGGTGAAACGATTACGTTAATCATCAGTTAAAGTGCCAGTTCATACGCCCACGCATAAATCTAGCTGGCAACGAGCCGCTTTTGCCAAACACTGGCTTCACTCTTCAATCTGTCAGCAAATTCGCGCATAGGCATTCCATAGCCAAACAGAAAACCTTGAAAAACGCTGACACCGAGACGTCGCAAGGCAGATTCTTGCACTTCAGTCTCAATACCTTCGGCTACCAGCGTCATACCAAGTTCGCGCGATACGGTTGCGCACATTTCGATGACGCCGCAGGAAAGCGGATCATTTATACTCGCTTGACTAAGGCTACGGTCAATCTTCAATTCACTGAACGGGCACATGCGCAACATATCAAAGTTTGCCATGCCTGTGCCAAAGTCGTCCAATGCAAGCCCAAATCCAGCCATACGCAGGCGCGTCAGAAGTTCCACCAGTGTAGCCGGATCTTGCGGCAGAACGCTTTCAGTCAGCTCAATCGTAATTTGCGAGGGCGAGATGCCGCTTGCGCGGACTTTTTGGGCAAAATTGATCAGAAACTGCGGATTTTCCAACACTGGCGCAGGTGCATTGACAGAGATAACAGGAAAATGCCCCTCCAATTTCCATGCCAGCATATCCGCCAAGATGAGATCAAGAAACTCCAAGGTCACTTTGCCAATCGTGCCATCGCGGCTGAGCTTATCCAGGTAACTCTGAGGCGAAAGAAGTTCGCCCGTCTCGGTTTCAAGACGCATCAGCGTTTCGGCGCCGATGGTTTCCTCAGTAATCGCGTCCACTTTAGGCTGATAGACCGGCTTTATACCGATGATTTTCGTGCTTTTCGTCAGCAGAGGCAGCGGGGCCTTTTCCACGGGGTGGGATATATTTTCCAACAGCGCCTCGATGCCGGATTCCCTAACTGGCTTTTCCAAAACGCCGGCATCATTAAGCCCCAGCAGCCGAACAAGGCGCGAGGCAGACTCGCGAATTGACGCGCTTTCGCCGCTGGAAACAGCCACCCATCCCTTATAGCCCTGATCTGCGAGAATGCGCATGACGGCCAGTCCGTCCAGCCCGCCCATCTTCAAGTTCAAAATAAGCAGAGAGTTGCGCTTGGAGCGCGATACCGCGTCGTTCAAGCTTTCGCGGCTATTGGTCACCAAATGCACATCGCTCGCACCGGCACGTCGAAACAATACCTTTGCAATCTCCGTAAATACCGGATCGTCATCGACAATGAAAATATCCAGCGGTTTTCTAACCATGCAACCATTCCCTCACATGGGTGAAAGTTAACAGGCAAACGGCTACAATTTTGTTAAGTTCGGGAGTGAAATTTACATAACGGCTAGAATCCGTGGAATATTGCCATTTATTGAAAGAATTCATGGCGATATTAAAGGGATGTTTGCGAATTTCACCTATTCACTGTCCAATGATCGGCATCGGCAGCTTATTTGGCAGAAATTCCAAGCGTTCAATCGGCACGAAAATGTCGCTGATTGTTGCCGCGACTGTTTTCATCTGCACAATGACCACCGCATTGGTCTTTCTTGTCGAAAATTTCCGCCAAAGCGTTGCGGCTGAGGAAATGCGGTTGCAGTCAGTCGCCAGTATTTTTTGCGCCGTACTTTCAGGCCCTGTGGCGGACAATGACCCAGCGGAGGCAAGAAAAGCGCTGCGTGCGCTACGCGATATACCTTCGCTGCGCCAAGTAATCATACATGACGTCAATGGTTTTGCGATGGCAGAGATGGGCAGTGGTGCGGTTTTGGAGCGCACAATTCTACGTTCGACCAATATATCTCTATCCGACATGTTCCGTATTGAAATTTTGCAGATTAAGCGCCCGATTATCCAATCAGCCCAGCAGGTTGGTACCCTCACCCTAAGCGCAGATATTTCATGGTTGACCAAGCTATTCTGGAGCCAAGTCGCAATTGCCTTTATGTTCGCATCACTTGCCATCGTCGCGGCCATCCTCATTGCGCGCAGGTTCGTAAAGCACGCCACCCGGCGACTATCAGGCCTTGCCAGCGAACTTACCGACATCGGCAAGAATGAAGCCCTGAATTATAATTTCAAGCGCGAGACAAACGATGAAGTCGGTGTTTTGATTGATGCCTTCAACGATATGATGGGTCGCATCGAAGTGCGCGACCGGTCACTGCGCCACTATTCGGAATCACTGGAAGATACTGTTCGCGAGCGCACAGTCGAACTGGTGGACGCCCGCGACGAGGCCGAGCGCGCCAATGCTGCAAAGTCCGAATTCCTTGCGATGATGAGCCACGAAATTCGCACGCCAATGAATGGCATGATGGTCATGGCGCAAATGCTTGCCGCCGCGCCCCTGTCCCCCCGCCATCTGCGCTTTGCAGAAATCATCAATCGATCGGGCCAAAACCTGTTGGCAATTATCAATGATGTTTTGGACATTTCTAAAATCGAAGCCGGAAAGATGATTTTGGAGCAAAGCGCATTCTCCATTGATGAATTGTTCGCCGATGTGAACGGTCTATTTTATGAGCGTGCCCGGGAACGCGGCTTGAGCATCAGCTATAGTATTGCCCCCAACGTACCGCGTGTTTTGATTGGCGATGTTACCCGTCTCAATCAAGTCATCACCAATCTTGTGAATAACGCACTGAAGTTTACCGAAACTGGTGGTGTTACAATGCACGCTAGTGCCGCCAAAACCGAAAAGGGCCTGCGCCTTTCCATTCATGTGTCCGATACGGGCATCGGCATTGCCGAAGACAAGATTGACCTCGTGTTTGAGCGCTTCGTACAGGCCGACCAATCTATCACCCGCCGCTATGGCGGTACGGGCCTCGGTCTTGCCATTTCCCAGCGTCTTGTTGAGGCCATGGATGGCACAATCGGCGTGAAAAGCATTGAGGGCAAAGGATCTAGCTTCAGTGTCGAAGTCATCATCGACAATGAAGCGGATAGTGAAAAGCCCGCCAATTTCTCCCGCAAACGCATCCACCTCAACGTTGCGAACGCGGTTGCGGCAAAATCTTTGGCTGACAGCTTAACCAGCCATGGCGCAAAAATATGCGAAGCCACTGAGACACCCGATTTGGTGCTCACCGATAATATGGCAGACGTGCAAGACACTCCGATAACTACGATGTATCTCGTGCCGGCACTTGAACTCCACGAGGCCAGCTATCGCACACGCGGCCGACTTGAATTGGCAACGCCCGTTTCCAGAGAGTCTCTCCAAGGCCTGGCAGAAGCCTTGAGGACCAATGATTTCGACGGCTTCCGTCGTTTGAAACGTTCGAAAAATGTTGCCACATCTTATAACATCTATCGCGGTCTAAGGGCGCTGGCGGTAGATGACAATGCGGTGAACCGCGACGTTTTGAACGAAGCCCTAAGTGCGATGGGCTTAGAAGTGGACGTCGCGACCAATGGTCAGGAAGCGCTGGATTGGGCTGCGCGGCAAAACTACGACATCATATTCATGGATTGCTCAATGCCGGTCATGGATGGCTTTGCCGCCACGCGCATTCTGCGCCAGCGCGAAGCCGGTAAGCATCACCGCACGCCTATCGTCGCCATCACTGCATTTAGCAAAAACAGCAGCGACCATGATTGGCGCGCCAGCGGCATGGATGCGTGGATTGCCAAGCCTTTCACAATTCCCGCCATTACCGAACGCATCACCGCGCTGGTGTTGAAATCAAAGACAGTTGGTCAGCAAGTAGAAGCGCCTGACAATCAAATACCCGACCTTTCAAACGTGCCATTGCTGGATGAACAAACAGTCGCAATGATCGCCCGCTTGGGTTCAAGTGAGACTGACGCCGCACCAAAGCGCATCATCAATCTGTTCATCACCAATGCCAACATTGCCGTCACAGGTGTGCGTGAAGCAGCCGCAAATGCAGACCACAGCCAAGTTGTCGAACAGGCCCATACATTAAAGTCTATTTCCGAAAGCGCAGGCGCGCGGCAACTCTCATGGGTCGCCGCTCATATCGAAGCTGAAGCGAAGGCGGGACGCATAGTCGCAGCGTTGTCATTTGATACGATGGATAGCATACTTGCCCAAACGGACCGCGAACTCAGCGCTAGACTAGGACTTGGCTTCAGCGGCAATAAAGCCCGCCTCGCTTCGTAATACTTGGAAAGTTAAGCCACTGCCCGCGCCAAAGCGCATTGCGACCAAAGCTCCGCCAATGCACTCACCAAATGGTCGATGTCTGCATTGGTATGAAACGGCGTCGGCGTAATACGCAAACGCTCGGTCTTCACCGGCACTGTCGGGTAATTGATCGGCTGCACGTAAACACCATGCTGTTCCAGCATAATGTCTGAAATCCATTTGCACTTTGCCGCATCACCCACCATCACCGGAATGATATGGCTCAGGTTATACTGATGCGGAATGCCGCGCTGATCCAACTTGGAGCGAACCCGCGCCACACGATCGCGATGCAAACGACGAATTTCATCATGTTCTTTCAAGAACGAAATTGAGGCCGTCGCAGCCGCCGCCAATGCTGGCGGAATGGCTGTTGTGAAAATAAAGCCGGAAGAGAATGAGCGGATGAAATCCACCAAATTGGAGGACGCAGCAATATAGCCGCCCATCACACCAAATGCCTTGCCAAGCGTGCCTTCGATGACTGTCAACCGGCCCATCAGACCTTCACGCTCGGCGACACCGCCACCGCGCGGGCCATACATGCCAACGGCGTGAACTTCATCAAGATAAGTCATCGCGCCATAGCGGTCTGCCACGTCGCAAATCTCCTTGATGGGCGCTATGTCGCCGTCCATCGAATAAACGCTTTCAAACGCCACGAGCTTTGGCGCAGCAGGATCGGATGCTGCCAACAAACGTTCCAAATCGCGCGGGTCATTGTGCTTGAAAATATGGCGCTGTGCCTTGGAGTGGCGAATGCCCTCAATCATGGAAGCATGGTTCAGCGCGTCGGAATAAACGATGCAGCCGGGAATTTGGCTCGCCAGCGTGCCAAGCGCCGCCCAGTTTGAAACGTAACCGGAAGTGAACAGAAGCGCAGATTCTTTGCCGTGCAGGTCTGCTAATTCGCGCTCAAGCATCACATGATGATGGTTCGTGCCGGAAATATTGCGTGTCCCGCCTGCCCCTGCTCCGCATTGGTCAATGGCGTCTTTCATCGCACTTGTCACAAGCGGATGCTGGCCCATGCCTAGGTAATCGTTCGAGCACCAAACAGTCACTTCTTGCGTCGAGCCATCGGCGCGGTGGCGCGTAGCCTTTGGAAAGCTGCCAGCGTGGCGCATAACATCAGCAAAAACGCGATAATTACCCGCAGACTTCAGCGAGCCAATGCGTTCAGCAAAAAAACTTTCAAAATCCACCGGATCAATCCTGCTACTGTAGGCCGGCGCGCAGCCGACAAATCTTGAATTTCGTTTAACCGCTTTGTCGATCAAGTGGGAATCATATTTTAGAATGATTCCGAAACATATTGTCACATGAAACCCAGCGCGGCGTTGATCTCAATCAACGCCGGTTAGCGCAACTAAGGTGACAGTTGCCTGACAGAATGCTGATAAAAGGCTGACGTGCCTATTCCAAACGTGACGGAAATCCCGGTGCACGAAGATCAGTATTCAACTCATCTTCCAGCAATTTTACGATCTGAGTCGATTGCGCCGCACCGCCATAGGCTGCCTTGCCCTCTTTGAAAATCTCATTGGTGCGACCCGCCAAATCCAACGGCACGCCAAACTCTTTGCCAAAGTTCATCGCAAATCCGAGATCCTTCAGCGCCAGATCCATCGTAAAGGCAATGTCGTAACTGCCGTTGAGAATGAGCTGCCCTTCGGTTTCATGCACGAAACTGGTTCCCGAGCTCGCCTTAATTGCCGCCCATGCCTGTCCTAAATCCAGCCCGCCGCGCTTGGCCAACATCAGCGCCTCACCATCTGCAACCAGATGAATGAACGCGAGCATATTAGTGATAACTTTTATAACTGCCGCCGAACCAATAGGCCCCATATGGAAAATCTGATTGCCGATGGCTTTCAGCGCCGGCATCTGGCTTTCATACAAATCGAGGTCGCCGCCTGCCAGCACGGTTATATTACCCTGTGCCGCCAAGTGCACACCGCCGGTCACAGGCGCTTCCAACACGCGAATACCCTTGGCCTGGGCCATCCCAGCAAGCCGCACCATCTCATCGCGCCCCAATGTCGAATTTTCAATCCAAACCGAACCCGGCTTCAAGCCGCGCAGCACCTCGCTCAAAACTTTCTCGCAAATCGCTGGCGAGGGCAAACAAGACATCACCACATCGACTTCCGATGCCAACTCGTATGGAGTCTGGGCGAGCCGCGCACCCTTCTCGACGTGTCTCTGGGCCAACTTCGGGTCCAAATCATAGACGGTCAAATCAAAGCCCGAGCGCAAAAGACTCATCGCCAAATGGCCACCAAGATTGCCAAGTCCAATATAGCCGTAGCGCATGTTTTGCTCCCAAAAACGATTATGATTTGAGACGAAACTAGAGCAAGAAACAACGGAGTTTATAACGAAAGCGCCAAAAGGCGTCGTTTGAACGGATAAATGTCCAAGTTTCTAAGAAAATTGGTAGGCCCGGAGGGACTCGAACCCCCAACCAAGCGGTTATGAGCCGCTGGCTCTAACCATTGAGCTACAGGCCCGAAGGGAAGCACGCCAGACGCTTCCTGTTGCCCTACTAACGCAAGAAAGTTTGCGAGGCAAGACGAGATTACCACAGCAATAATCCGCCACAATCTTCATCCAACTAGGCCTTGTTGAGGGACAAATAATTTTGGAGACTTATATGCGTAAGAAAATATTGCCATTGGCATTGGCCGCGTTTGCCTTATCCGCAGCCATGCCAGCCCGCGCTGCTGACACTGAACCAACCCCGCGCATCATGGTCAGCGGCGAAGGCGAAGCTGCAGCCGCGCCTGATATGGCATTGATTTCCCTCACAGTTTTGCGCGATGCCGCCACCGCGCGTGAAGCGCTGGATGCCAACACCAAGGCAATGACCGAGGTTCTGAAAGCCATGAAAGCCTTCGGAATTGCCGACAAGGATTTGCAGACATCCAGCTTTTCCATTCAGCCACGCTACGTCTATCCCGACCCGAACAAGGGCGAAACATTTGACCCAAAAATCACCGGCTATAGCGTTTCCAATTCGCTCGGCGTTCGCATCCGCGATTTAACCAAAGTCGGCGAAGTGCTCGACCAATCCGTCACACTCGGCGTCAACCAAGGCGGCGATATTCAATTTGTGAAGGATGATGCCTCATCAATCCTCGAAGAAGCCCGCAAGAAGGCGGTAGAAAACGCAATTGCCAAGGCAAAAACCATCACCTCTACCGCCGGCGTTGGCATTGGCCGCATTTTGGAAATGTCGGAACAATCATTTCAGCCCGGACCAATTCCCATGATGCGCGCCGAAATGGCGATGGGCAAAATGGCCGATAGCGCACCCGTTCCCGTTGCCACCGGCGAAAACAGCTACCGTGTTACCGTCAATGTAACGTTTGAAATCAAACAGTAATTCCGGCCAAATGTCCGACCAAGGCTTACAATTTAGAACAGCGGGCGCGAGCGATGCGCCCGCCGTTCGCTCATTAACCCACGCCGCCTATGCCAAATGGGTGCCGCTATTAGGGCGTGAACCGCTGCCGATGACTGCCGATTACGACGTGGCAGTTCTGGCCCATCGCATTGACTTGGCCTATGCCTCAGATCAGTTTGTCGGTCTGATAGAAATGGTTTTGGAACCCAAACATGTGACAATTGAAAACGTCGCCGTCCACCCCGACCATCAAGGCCAAGGCTTTGGCCGTGCCTTGCTTTTACACGCGGAATCGGTGGCACGCGCAAATAAGAAACCGGAAATCAGGCTCTATACCAATAGCCTTTTCATCGCCAACATCTCGCTCTATCTGATGAGCGGGTATAAAATTGACCGCCACGAACCCTTTCGCGGCGGCACAATGGTTCATATGAGCAAATCAATGTAGCCACTCCGGCATCATTGTTGATGCCGGAAAGAGCGCCTTGTTTTAGTAGCTCACAACCGGGCAGCCAGGTGCACGGGCAAAAGTAATCTCGGCAGGACGACCATGACGAACGCCCGTTACCGTTAAGACTCGGCTTGAAACATACACTGAGCGATGGCGAAAACCATAATCACGTGCGATGGCTGAAGCCTGATTAGCGGAGCAGCCGCGAACCGTACGCACGATGTGATGGCGGCGACCCCAACCATAATCATCATCATAACCGCCCCAACCCGGACCATAACCAGGCTCACCAATGGTAATACCAAATGAGAAATGACCATGATGATCACGGGCGTTAGCGGCAGCAGTGCCGAAAGCGACAGCGGAAAGTGCAAGTACGGCAGTAAGAAGAGATTTCATGGTATTAACCTTCCTTAAATATTTTTTCGTCCATTATGGGCGAATTGGCACAAGGTTTAGTCCCCCCAAGCTGAACCAAATTGGAAGAGCTCGTTCATACTACGTTAATAATTGGCAAGACTGTGACATGGCCAAAAATAGGGCTTCTATCCATGAAAGTATGTGTGGCGCCAGCACTGCGGGCGTCCCCTTCTCGCCGATCTGCATAGGGCAAAGAACCCTAACAGCGAATGAAGTGCGAAGTCACACACTGCCGATCACCCTCTGTCCTAGTGGTTCCACGCCAACCTCTCGCGGCATCGTCATACTCGGCCACCGGGCCGAGTATCCAGTCAGCTCGATTATTGCGGGCTTGGCGGGATGAAAGTGGTTGGTGGTAATCGCGGTTCTTCGGCGTTGGCTGGATCCTCGGCCCGGGGGGGCGAGGATGACGGCCTCGCGGGGTGTTGCTATGATTTTATCCACTGTGTTTTGCAGAAATCGTAGAACAAATATATTCCTAACATATTGGAATAATTACATTTTCAAAAATTTATCTAATTATTTCCACCAATTCTATCCCCACCTCCCAAACCTCCCGCATAATCCTCCTGCTCGTTGCAACGGGGACACGGAATTCATGATCCAAGTGTCTGTGGCAACGGCCGGTGCTTTGCTGGTGGATTGGAAATCCGCTGGGTGTTGAAC
>JAYTVD010000065.1:0-26425 GCA_043744175.1 Phyllobacteriaceae bacterium | reverse complement strand
GTGAACCTGTAACCCCACCCGCGCCAAGTGGTAAATCAAACCAACTTGAGAGGTCGTCCTCCGGCGGCTGAAATTTGCGCATCTTAGTGAGGCGCGCCAGGAAGTAGCATGAGCAGTCGAAATCTTACCCATTTGAAGCGCTTGGAAGCGGAAGCGATCCATATTTTCCGTGAAGTGGCGGCGAATTTTGAAAAGCCGGTGATGCTGTATTCGGTTGGCAAAGATAGCGCTGTGATGCTGCACTTGGCGATGAAGGCGTTTTTTCCTGCCAAGCCACCGTTTCCGTTTCTGCATGTTGATTCGACATTTAAGTTCAAAGACATGATCACGTTTCGCGATGAGACGGCAAAGCGCCTTGGCATTGATCTGCTCGTGCACATCAATCAGGAAGGCGTTGCCGCGGGCATCAACCCGTTTGACCATGGTTCCAGCGTTCATACTGATATTATGAAGACGCAATCGCTGCGCCAAGCGCTCAATAAATATGGTTTTGATGCAGCCTTCGGCGGCGCGCGCCGTGACGAAGAAAAATCCCGCGCTAAGGAGCGCATTTTCTCATTCCGCAACGCGCAGCACGGCTGGGATCCGAAAAGCCAGCGCCCTGAAATGTGGAAAATTTATAACACCCGCGTCAACAAGGGCGAAAGCATCCGCGTGTTTCCAATTTCAAATTGGACGGAGCTGGATATTTGGCAATATATTTTGCAAGAAGATATCCCGATTGTGCCTCTTTACTTTGCTGCCAAGCGCCCGATCGTGGAGCGCGACGGCATGATGATTATGGTCGATGATGACCGCATGAAGCTGCGCGATGGCGAAGAAATTCAAAACCGCATGGTGCGCTTCCGTACCCTTGGCTGCTATCCGTTGACAGGTGCAATTGACAGTGACGCCGCAGATTTGGGCGCGATTGTACAAGAAATGCTGGTCGCCAAAACTTCCGAACGCCAAGGCCGCATGATTGATAAAGACGAAGCGGGATCGATGGAAAAGAAAAAGCGCGAGGGGTATTTTTGATGAGCGCTGTTTTGAAGACGTCCGTTAAGTCTTACGCGGAAAATCCTGAAGTCGCGCAGTTTTTGGCCGAGCAGGAAAACAAATCGCTGCTGCGCTTTTTGACGTGCGGCTCGGTCGATGATGGCAAGTCCACACTGATTGGCCGTCTGCTTTATGACACCAAGTTGATTTTTGAAGACCAGTTGGCAACCCTCGAACGCGATAGCAAAAAGCACGGCACCGACGGCGACAACATCGACTTTGCTCTGCTGGTGGATGGACTTGAGGCCGAGCGCGAGCAGGGCATCACCATCGATGTCGCCTACCGCTTTTTCGCGACGCCAAAGCGCAAGTTCATCGTGGCTGATACGCCGGGCCACATTCAATATACCCGCAATATGGCTACCGGCGCTTCCACTGCCGATGTAGCCGTCGTGCTGGTCGATGCGCGCCAAGGTCTTTTGCAACAAACCCGCCGCCACTCGTTCATCGCCTCGTTGCTCGGCATCAAGAACATTGTGCTGGCTGTGAATAAGATCGACTTGGTCGGTTATTCGCAAGCCGTCTTTGACCAGATCGTTGCTGATTATGCCGAAATAGCCAAGCTATTGAAGTTTAAGACAATTCAGGCAATCCCTATGTCCGCCCGCTATGGCGACAACGTGACGATTAAGTCTGAAAAAATGCCGTGGTATCACGGCCCGAACTTGCTGGAATATCTGGAAACTGTTCAGATTGTCGAGGGCCTACAAGAGCTGCCGTTCCGCCTGCCGGTGCAATATGTCAACCGTCCAAATTTGGATTTCCGGGGTTTTGCGGGAACTGTCGCATCAGGCCGCATTGCCGTTGGCGATACCGTTGCTGTGGCCAAATCTGGCCGAACCTCAAAGGTAAAGCGCATTGTCTCAATGGATGGTGATCAGCGCGACGCTATTGAAGGCGAAGCCATCACTATTGTTCTGGAAGACGAAGTGGAGGTCTCGCGCGGCAACATGCTGGTGGCCGCAGACGCGCGTCCTGAAGTGTCGGACCAGTTCGCCGCCAACATTGTCTGGTTCGATGAACATGCGCTTATTCCTGGCCGCTCGTACTTGCTGCGCACGGAAACCGATCAAGTGGTCGCCACCGTTTCGGCGCTCAAGCACCGCATTGATGTGAATAGCTTTGCTCAGGAAAAAGCCAAGACGCTGGAAATGAACGAAGTGGGTGAGGTGAATATCTCCACCCAATCGCCACTGGCATTTGATGCCTATGGCGAAAACCGTGCGACTGGCGCGTTTATCCTGATTGACCGCGTGACCAATGCTACAGCTGGCGCTGGCATGATTGAGCATTCGCTTCGCCGCGCATCCAACATTCATCTGCAATCACTGGAAATCACCAAGGAAGCCCGCGCCGAGCAAAAGCTGCAAAAGCCGGCCATTGTTTGGTTCACGGGCCTGTCAGGTTCGGGTAAATCCACGATTGCTAACATCGTTGAAAAGCGCCTGCATTCACGCGGTAAGCACACGTATATTCTTGATGGCGATAACATCCGCCACGGTCTCAATCGCGATTTGGGCTTCACCGAAGAAGACCGCGTAGAAAACATCCGCCGCGTGGGCGAAGTGGCAAAGCTCATGGCTGACGCAGGGCTCATCGTGCTCGTCTCGTTCATTTCGCCATTCAAAGCCGAACGTCAGGGCGTGCGCGATTTGATGCCAAAGGGCGAGTTTATCGAAGTGTTTGTCGATACGCCGTTTGAAGACTGCGCGGCCCGTGACCCGAAGGGTCTCTATGCCAAGGCCTTGCGCGGTGAGATTAAAAATTTCACGGGGCTGGATTCGCCCTATGAAGCACCGGAAAATCCGGAGATACATCTCACAACCGTGGGCAATGATGTCGTAAACCTTGCGAAAGAAGTAGAAGACTATATACTGCGTCTCAATTCTTATGATGATTTCGCAATCTAAATTTGACGCATTGCTCACCGTTTTGGAGCAATTAGCTGTGGACGCCGGTCATGAAATTATGGCTGTACGCACGGCTGGCTGTACGGCACGGATGAAGCAAGACCAATCCCCTGTGACCATTGCTGACGAGCGAGCCGAGGGGATTATTCTGGCAGGCCTTGCCGCGCATTATCCGCATATCCCTGTTGTGGCGGAGGAAGCTATCGCGGCTGGCCATGTCCCTGCGGATTTGGAAGGTAAGTTCTTTCTGGTTGACGCACTGGATGGCACACGAGAATTCGTCAATGGCCGCGAAGATTTCACAGTCAACATCGCCTTGGTGGAGCAGGGCTTTCCTGTCGCTGGCGTGGTTTATGGTCCCGTTCACGAGCGTCTCTACTGCGGTGCGGGAGACAATGCCTATATGGCGGATGTAGTGGATGGCAAAATCGGCACACGCCACAAATTGCAAATTAGCGAGGTGGATGGCATCCCGCGTGTCGTCGCCAGCCGCTCGCACATGACGCCTGAGACTGAGAATTATCTGGCCAAAATGCCGGGTTGCAAAACAGTCAATGTCGGCTCAAGTTTGAAATTCTGCCTGCTTGCAAAAGGCGAGGCTGATCTCTATCCGCGCTTTGGCCGGACGATGGAATGGGATACAGCAGCCGGTGATGCTGTCCTTCGTGCCGCTGGTGGCATGACATCAACGCTTGATGGCAAGCCTTTGGTCTATGGCAAGCGCAATCAATCCCATGATGCTGACTTCGCCAATCCGCATTTTATCGCCAAGGTTTGAAAACTCGCATCAGCCATCAACGAGAGCAATTTTTTGCGCTTCCGGTGCTCACGTACCCAAATGTACGCTCCGCTCCGGTTCTCGAAAATTACTTTATTTGACTCACAGCTGTGTGTTTCCACTATCGGCAATCCTGACAGTTGCGGCTTGGATTAACTCCCCAAAATCGCGCCCTTAATTACCTTCATATTGCTGCGCATCATGTCCAGATAAGTCGAAGCCGGACCATCATTAGGCGAAAGCGCATCGGAATAAAGCGAGCCGCCTATTTTGATTCCGGTCTCGTTTGAAATCTGATTTATCAAGCGCGGGTCAGACATATTTTCGATAAACAGCGCTGATGCCCTTGATGATTTTATCTGGTCAACGAGCGCGGCGAGACCCGCGGCCGAGGCTTCCGAATCCGTTGAAATACCTTCCGGCGCCAAGAACTTTAAACCATATTCATGGCCGAAATAACCGAACGCATCATGCGAAGTGATGATGGTGCGTTTAGCCTGCGGTATGCTCGAAATAGCCGCCCGCACATCCACATCCAGGGTCACAAGTTTGGCATCGTATGCGCTTGCGTTGGTTTTGAATGTCTCGCAATCGGCAGCATCAGCGGCGCATAACGCACTGGTTATATTTTTCACGTAAATCCGCGCATTGGGAATGGATTGAAAGGCATGTGGATCATTCTTACCCGCGTCCGCTCCCTCGCCAGCAATGGGCGCAACGCCAGTTGATGCTGTAATGATTTGGGCCTTAGTCGCGCTGGTCTGTGCCAAGCGCTCGATAAAGCCTTCAAAGCCAAGGCCGTTGATAAGCACCAGATTGGCCTCTGTCATGGCAACAGCATCGGCAGGTTTCGGTTCATAAACATGTGCATCGCCATTCGGCCCGACCAGCGTTGTGATTGCAATTTTATCGCCGCCAATTTCATGGGCGAGATCACCCAAAATAGAGAATGATGCCACCACTTTGAGCGGCGCAGCATTGGCTGCGACAGGGGTAAGGATTGATGCAACGAGCAACAGTTTAGCAAACCAATTCAATGACATAGGCTCTCTCCTTGAATCAAATAGTCAGGCAGTACGATGGCGCTGGGGGCGCAGATGCGAAGTAATAACACCGCGTGATCCAAACAAAAGCGACACGATATAAAACACACCGGCAAACAGAATAATCGACGGACCGGAGGGCAGGGCGAAATGGTAAGAGATCAACAATCCCGCTACGCCTGAGCTCATGCCAATAGCCACGGCAACCAGACACATTGTCTCAACACGGGAAGTCCAAAACCGCGCTGCCGCTGCTGGTAACATCATCAAACCAACAGACAAAAGTGTGCCGAGTGCTTGAAATCCGCTGACTAAATTCAGCACCACAAGAAACAGAAAAATGAAATGCACTGGCGTTCCAAGGCGGCTTACCGAGCGCAGAAACAGCGGGTCGAGACACTCTGCAATCAGCCCGCGCCAGAAGACAAACAGCAGCGCAAGTGTCAGCAGCGTAATGCCGCCAATCAGCGACAACGCCTGATTATCCAGTGCCAAAACTGTACCGAACAGCACATGCATAAGATCCACGCTGGACCCACGCAGGGAGACGATGAGCACGCCTGCGGCAAGCGAAATTAAGTAAAATGCGGCCATTGAGGCATCTTCATTTTGGATGGTAAAACGTGACACCGCGCCCGCACCGAGTGCTACAATAAGGCCTGCGATAAGCCCGCCAATCGTCATTGGAAATATCGCCAACCCAAACAGCAAATAGCCTATGGCAGCGCCAGGCAAAATCGCATGTGCCATCGCATCGCCAGCCAGACTCATCCGCCGCAGCATCAAAAAAACGCCAACCGGACCCGCACCAAGCGCAAGCAAAAGCGTCCCAAACAGCGCGCGCTGCATGAAGGCGTAGTCGATAAAAGGAGCGATCAAAGCGCTATACATGGGACACCTTGATGCAATGTTGGGAGTTCACTTCTCCTCGTTTCTCCAACGTGTAGACGTGTGCCGGGTGAGAGGCGATCTCGTAGCGAATTTCAATGCGCATGATGATGTCCGTCATGCTTATCATCATGATGATCGTGCCCGTGGTTATGAGCATGGTCTTTGTGCATATCACCCGGCGCGTCGCACCATGGCGCATCATCATTCCAAGCTTCGGTAAACCGCCGCGCCCGTGCCAAATTTTCTGGCGACAAAGTCGTGTCCGTTTCACCCCACGCGATTTTCTGCCGCGCTAAGAGTAGCGTTTGGGGAAAATGTTCGCGCACTAAAGTTAGATCGTGAGCAACAACGATGACAGTGCGTTTCTCGCCATTCCATCGCTTGATGAGTGCAATGAGATCGCCAACGGTTTTGGTATCAATGGCGTTGAAAGGTTCATCGAGCAATATCAAATCCGCGTCTTGCAACAGCACTCGCGCAAACAGTGCCCGCTGCAACTGCCCGCCCGATAGTGTATCCAGCCCGCGTCCCTCGAAACCTTCGAGACCAACGGCCTGCAGAGCTCCCAAAATCGCAGTTCTATCAGTTCCCGTTAGCCAACCCATAAGGCCGCGTTTTGGCCATAGACCAAGAGCGACCAGATCATAAACCCGCGATGGAAAAGAGCGATCTACTTCGGATTGCTGCGGCAGGTAGGCTGTGGTCTGTCTAGGGGCAACGATAATGGTGCCCGCCATAGGCTTCAAAATGCCGACAATACCTTTCATCAAAGTGGATTTGCCCGAACCGTTCGGCCCTACAATGGCGGTCAGAGAGCCGCGCTCCAGCGAACCTTCCAAATGATGCACCGCCGGATGGCTATTGTAGCCCAGCGTAAGGCCGGAAAATGTGAGGCTGGATTGCGACATGAATGACTCTTTTGAAACTTGAACCAATGCCTATGTAATGTTATTACAAGTGTCAATGATAAATGTAATAACATTACATTTTTGTACAAAAGGAGCAGGTGCTTGGAAAAAGCGCTGACAAAAAACCAGTCTCTGGTGTTAGCAGAATTGCGGAACGCCAATGCCCCGTTGACGGCATATGTACTGCTGGACCGGCTGCGCGACCAAGGCTTCCGCGCACCGTTGCAGGTCTATCGTGCTTTAGAAAAACTGCTGGAGGGAGGCATTGTTCACCGCTTGGAAAGTATCAACGCCTTTATGGCTTGTGCCCATGATGCGCACGACGGCCATCATCACGGCGTAGCCGCCTTTGCCATTTGCGAAATATGCGGACAAGTGGATGAGTTCGCCGATCACATAATAGATGACTGGCTATCCGCGTGGACCAAAACCAAGGGCTTCCGCCCGCACAAAACCAGCGTGGAGCTGCGCGGCACTTGTGCCACCTGCATAGCCGCTTAAGCCGAGATCAGCGTCTGCACATGCGGTGCCACTTCGATCCAGCCATGATACATCATGTTAAGTGCGACATACACGATTATGGCAAGGCCCACATAAGCGATCCACGGGTAGCGATTGAGCAAGCGTGCGATGAATGATGCGGCAAGTCCCATCATGGCGATGGATAGTGCAAGGCCGATAATCAGCACTGTCGGATGATCTTTGGCTGCGCCCGCGACAGCAAGCACGTTATCTAGTGACATGGAAATGTCGGCAATAACAATCTGCCAAGCAGCTTGTGCAAATGTCTTGCGCGGCGCGCCCTTGGCAATCTCGCCATCAGCATTGTTGTCGGCATCATCAAGCGCCTCTTGCGCCGCAAGCGAGTCTGCATGGCTTGTGCGCAGTTCACGCCACATTTTCCAGCACACCCACAAAAGCAAAATGCCGCCCGCCAGCAGCAGGCCCACAATGCCCAGCAAATAAGTGGTAATAAGCGCAAAGCCTATTCGCAGCACCGTGGCCGCCGCAATGCCAACCAGAATGGCTTTATTACGCTGGTCCTTGGGTAGGCCGGCTGCTGCTAAGCCAATGACGATGGCGTTATCGCCCGCCAGCACGAGATCAATTGCGATAACAGTAAGGAGCGCGGTCAGTCCCGCAGCGGTGAAAATTTCCATTATGCCCATCCGGTTTTAATCGTTCACGCATAGTAGCAAGACTGTACAATGCCGCAATTCCAGTTTGGCATTTGGCGACTATTTCCCCAAACTACAAGGGCTGCACGGTATATTTGACCGCAATCTACCGCATATTACCCGTATGCCCGAGCGAGAAATTGCCCGGCTGCGGCCAAACGGTCAGCCCGTGCGGCTCTTGCCCGACCTTGATTTTCGTCACCGCGCCGCTCATAGTATCAAAGGCATAGACCACATTGTCGAACCGTCCCGAAAGCCAAAGCGTTTTACCATCGACACTCAAATTGCCCATATCGGGGCTGCCACCACCTTCGATTGGCCAGTTGGCCACCACTTTGCGCGTGGCAAAATCAATCACACTCACGCTGCCGGGGCCTTTAGAGGGGGCTGGAATTTCCATCGAACCGCGATTGGCGACATAAAGAGATTTCCCGTCACGGCTGACATTGAGACCGTGCGCGCCAACGCCCGTGGGTATAAATCCAACTTCGGTGAATGTCGCTGCATCAATTAAAAACACGCCATTGTTCATCATATCGCTGACGTAAAACACACTGCCATCCGGCGAAAGGCGCACATCTTGCGGCATACCTTTTTTGGATAATTCCAACATGCCGAGCACTTTGCGGTTCTTCAAATCGACTTTAACCAGAGCGCCACCACGAAACTCGCAGGTGAAAATCGCAAAGCTGTAGTCAGCGGCAAAGTCTGCGTGGTTGATGCCGTGGCAATCCGGCGTCGGAATTTCGGCAATAATTTTCATCGTGTGCGGGTCGCGAATATCCAGCCGCTTATAAGCCTCATCCACAATCACTGCTTCGCTGCCATCGGGCATGAAATACATATTGTAGGGATCATCCACTTCCATCGACGAGCCGGGCTTGGACGTCACCGGATCAATCGGCGTCATCGCGCCGCGCAGTGTGTTGCTGGCATTGTTGGCCACCCACAGCGTCTTCAAATCCCATGAGGGAATGATGTGTTGTGGCCCAAGTCCCACTTTGAAAGTGTCAATCACTTTCATCGTCGCTTGGTCAATCACACTCACCGTATTGGAAGAATGGTTAGGCACATAAACCCGCTGCGGCACGCTCGCCAGCGCCGGATTGAGATTATCCGCACCAATACCGCTATAGATGTTGATTGGAGCGGTGCTGCCCGCCAATGGCTTTGGCGCAACCATGCAAAGGCCGTTCTTCATTTCAAAGCCAGTAGGGCAGGGTGCTTGCGCCGCAGGTGCATCCATCACCATGCCGCTCATCTTCATCGGCGTGGCGCTTTGCGGCGAGACCATGCAAAAGCCCGACTTCACTTCAAATCCCGAAGGGCAATCCATCGCGTAGGCGCTTGCGCACGTCATCATCGAAAGCGCTAAACCGAGCACGGATTTCTTAAGCAGCATTTTGGGAGAACTCTTTCGGGGAAACTATTGTTTTGAAATGAAATTTTGAATGGCCTGTGTAGTGCCATTTACGATGAGGTCAATCCCAAGCTGTCCAAGTTCAGCTGATGATTTTGTCGGATCGCCGCCATAAACGCCATCGCTTGCGCCAAGTTTTGGCCCTGATGTAATTCTGTTCATTCGCACCATAGCGGGGTCAACTGCCAGCATAAGCGATGTATCGAGCAACCCGGCATGAGTGCCAATTTCACTTTCCTTAAAGCCCTTTTCTTTCAGCAAGTCACCGAATTTTGTTTGGCTTAGCGTATAGTATTCGGTCGATGCAAAGACGGCCACGCCACTCTTGGCCCATTCCTTGTTGAGCTTGGTCGCAAAGATGCTCATATCCTTCTGGTAGCTACCATGATCGCCAATCAGCACAATGGTCTTAAAGCCATGATGCTTAAAACTACGCGCGGCAGATTCCAGAATCGCCTCGAACACGGCGTCAGCAATGGTGACCGTACCGGGAAATTTCATGTGCGCGGTTGGCGGCTCAATCTTGCCCTCCGGCACATAGGCAATCACCGGCGCAACCAGCGCATTGCCCAGCTTAGTCGCGATCTTCTCAGCCAGAAATTTCACGCGGGCATTATGTTTGCCCAGCGCCATATAGGGCCCGTTTTGCTCGGTGCCGCCAATGGGGATGATAATGGTAGTGGTGCCAGCGGCAATCTGGTCGCGTAGCTCAGTCCAAGTTTGATCTTCCAAAAAGACGGATGCGCTGGCTGGCAGAAAGGTCGCTAAAAGCAACAAAGCTGCAACGCATATCTGCCGCGACCAAAGGTGAAAATATCGTAGCATTTGCCCGCCGCCCCACTCGCGTGATTTGATACTATCGCCGATAGACCGTTTCGGGCCAAAAATCATCATACTTAATTGTATGTCGCTATCATCCCGCACATGAAAATTCGATAACACACCACCAAAGCACAAGCTCGCTGCCGTCATTTTCAGGTGACAGGCCCGTCCTTTTGGCGGTATCGTCCGGCATGGCACGGTTTCTTATCATCGACGATCATCCCCTGTTTCGCGAAGCGCTACTCAGTGCTGTGCTGATGACATATCCTGATGCAGAAGCGCTCGAAGCGCGGTCAGTGGATGAAGCGCTGGCGCATCTGGCGGCCAATCCGGAATTTGATCTGGCGATGTTGGATTTGAACATGCCAGGCATTCACGGCTTCGAGGGGTTGCGCGAACTGCGCACTCAATATCCGCGCTTGCCGGTGGTTATCGTCAGCGGCCACGAGGAGCCGTCAATCATTTCCGAAGCTTTGTCCTATGGCGTGGCGGGGTTTATCCCTAAGTCCTGCAAAAAGGCCGAGCTGGCCTCCGCCGTGCACGACATTATGAACGGCTCGGTGTTTGTGCCCGCCGGCTATGACCGCCCGCAGGGCGATGCGGATGACGGCAAGACAGCGCTAATAGCCCGCCTTGCGACGCTCACGCCCCAGCAATTGCGCGTGCTGCAAATGCTCAAGCAAGGCCTTCTTAATAAGCAAATCGCGTTTGAACTGAAAGTCGGCGAGACAACGATTAAAGCCCATGTGTCTGAAATCCTGCGCAAGCTGAATGTTTTCTCCCGCACACAAGCTGTCATAGAGGCCGGACGGCTGGACGCCAAGGATTTGTTTAAGGATGCGCTGAGCTTACGCTAATAAATGCGCCATCAGCGCACGCAGTTCTGCTGGCCTCAATGGCTTTTGCATAAGTTCTATGCGGGCATCACGAGCAGTAGTGGATAGTGCCCCGCTCGGATCTGCTGTTACAATGACTGCCGGAACATGGCGGTTTAGTGCGGTGCGTATCGCTACGATGGTGTCAGAACCCAGCGTGTTGAAATTCAAATGCTGGTCCGCAACGATGATTTCAGGGGTCCATTTCCCCGGTTCCAGCAATGCCAGCGCGGCCCCTTGATGGGATGCGACACGCACATCGCAAGTCCAACGTTTCATTAATGCGGTCATGGCCTCAAGCACCTGAACATCATTTTCAATCAGCAACACTTTAGTGTTTGAAAGTCCGTAAACCGGATTGCCTTTGCTTCCGGCTTGGTTGGCTTTTTCCAACGGGGCAGGGGTAGCTATCACGCTCACACGAAACGCTGTTCCTTTGCCCAGAATGGATGTCAGTTCTAACTTGTGGCCGAGCGCATCGCTCATGCGCCGCACGATAGACAAACCCAGTCCAAGCCCTTCGCCATAAACCACGGCCGCGTTCGGACCGCGATGGAATTCATCGTAAACGAGCTCATACTGGTCTGGCGCTATGCCGATGCCGCTGTCCACGACATCAATGCGGATGGTATTTCCGCGCTTGCGCGCGCCAATGAGCACGCCGCCGGTCATTGTATAGCGCAGCGCATTTGATAGGATATTCTGCAGCACACGACGCAGCATTGTCCTGTCAGAAATTACATGAAAATCTGTGGGCCGAATTTTGAAGCGCAGGCCGGCTTTTTCCGCCAATGGACGAAAGTCAGACTCCAGTGATTCAAACACATCAGAAAGCGCAAACCCAGTCACCTGCGGGCGCATCTCACCGGCGTCAAGCCGTGAAATATCCAGAAGCGTGCGCAACAATTCTTCCATCGTATCCAGCGACCGCTCGACTTGGCGAACCAGCGTCGCGCCCTTGGCCGATTGTTGCAATTCGCTGAGCGCAGACACTGATAACCGCGCAGCATTGAGCGGTTGTAACACATCGTGGCTTGCGGCGGCGATGAACCGTGTCTTGGAGGCATTGGCCGTTTCAGCCGCTTCTTTGGCCACGGAAAGTTCACGATTGGAGTGTTCTAAACGCCGCAGCGTTTGTTTCAGCTCATCTGTCTTCGCGCGCACACGGCTTTCAAGATTGATCGCCGTTTGAAACAAGGTGAAGGCGTTGCCCTGCTGATCCATGGAGCGTTCGACGCGTGCGATCAGCGCCTCGTTAATACGCTTCAATCTTGCATTGTTCTCCACCTTGTCGATTGTCATGCCGCACTCTTATGTGATTTGCCAAAGGCGATGCCTGTCAAAGTTTGGTTGAGATGCAGCGACTGATATTGCTCGCCATAGGTTCCGAATCCGATGACATGGTAGCGCTGATAAAGCTCTGACATGCCACGAAACACCTGCCGGTTTTGTGCGTCCAGTCGGCGCAAAATGCAGTCAAAACCCATTATCATATCTATGCCGCCGAGACTTTGGTCGATGCCCTCCAGCGTCGCGCGAGTGGATTCCACCATGCCCCGTGCCTGCGCCACCGTCAGCACCACGCCATCGTCAATAGCGCAGAAAAATGACAGTGAGCCATCCGGATTGACCTTCTGAATGGAACGGCAAAAATATTCGCCGCCCACCCGCACAACAACAGGATGCGAGGCAAAACTCATGGGCGTTAGTGATGAAGGCTCGATGCCAATCGCTGCAGCATACTCTTCAACTGCGGGCGCAGCATTGAATTCATAGACAATTCGCTTGTCGGGATCAGACGCCGTCACCACAAGCTTCTTTGCGGTGGGAATGAAATTATCTGACTTGAACACCTGAAACGGCACATCGGTTCCCACCAGCATCACAACCGCCCGTCCCGAGCGCGCATTGCCATTTGCCAACACATACGTGCGCTGAAACTCCATGTGGTCGCCCGCCGAACCGCCAATAAGGGGGATATCATCAAGCCCCCAAAAAATAGCCGCCGTCACGGCCTCTTCAGCATTTGACATGCCGTCTATAAGGCACTGCGCATAGGCTTGGCTGTGGGTGGTGGCGCTGATGGCAGTTTGGTGGCGCTCACGCAGCGCAACAACTGATCCGGCAATATCACCCATGCCGCCATTGGCGATATTGTCGATAACCAATGTTGAAACGGTGAATCGCGAGCGCGGTAGCAGAATTACCAAAACGTCGCCATCCAGAATACCATCAGGTGTCAGTTCGCCAGCCGTTGAGCAGCCAACACATTCAAGCTCCGGCAGGCGATTGTTCAACTGCTCCGCCAACAAAACGGCATCAATCGAACGGTCAGAAAAATACACCGATGCGAACCAGTTTTGCGGATGTTCCAGCGTCAAAAGCGCGGTGCAAATTGATGCGACATCCCCGCCGCTAATATGTAGCGCCAGAATGCCGTTATCATAATCCGTCCAGTTCAAATCCAAGGATGTGGCCTCCCAACCAGCCTTGGTTTAGTCATTTCGTGAGGCAATCGCCATAGAGCTCACGCAATTTATTCTTAAGTATCTTGCCGGTCGCATTGCGCGGAATTGCATCGACGAAAATCACTGCGTCCGGTATTTGCCACCTGGCGATTTTGCCCTCGTAAAAGGCAATCAATGATTCCGTGGTGGGGGTTGCGCCAGATGCTCTCACTGCAATGAGCACTGGCCGCTCATCCCATTTTTCATGCTTCGCACCTATGACTGCGGCATCAATCAGGTCTGGATGGCCGACCGCAATGCCTTCCAATTCAACAGATGATATCCATTCGCCCCCTGATTTAATGATGTCCTTGGAGCGGTCACGGATAACCATATAACCATCCGGATCGATTGTTGCGACGTCGCCGGTCTTAAACCAGTCGCCAGTTTTGGCCGAACCGGTTTCCGTTTTGAAATAGCTATCGGCAATCCAGTGGCCGCGTGCAGAAAGGTCGCCCTGGGCCTTGCCGTCTTCCGGCAAAATTTCACCGTCATCATTGGTAATTTTTAGTTCGACCCCAAACATTGGTCGCCCCTGGCTGGTGCGAACTCTGTTCCGCGCCTCCTCATCAAGCTCAGTATGTTTTTGCAACAATTGATTGACGGAACCCAATGGACTAGTTTCTGTCATGCCCCAGGCATGAACGGTCTCAACCCCATAAAGATCGCGGAAAGTCTTAATAGTGGAGGGCGGGCAAGCAGAACCGCCAACAACGGTACGCTGCAAACTTTCAAATTTGGTACCATTCTTGGCGGCAGCGATCAGCAGCCCTTGCCAAATCGTTGGCACGCCAAGTGCGACGGTCACCTTTTCACCGTCAATGAGTCTAATAAGGCTGTCGCCGTCTAATCCCGGGCCTGCCAGCACAAGTTTGCAGCCTACCATTGCCGCGGCATAGGGTGTGCCCCATGCGTTGACATGAAACATGGGAACCACGGGAAGCATGGTATCTTTGGCCGCGATATTGAGCCCGTCTGGCATCGCAGCAGCAAAGGTGTGCAGCACCGTCGAGCGGTGAGAATAGAGTACACCCTTCGGGTTTCCCGTAGTGCCGGAAGTGTAGCAAAGGCTTGATGCAAGCTGTTCGTCCAGCACCGGCCATTGATAGTCATCATCGCCAGAAGTGATAAATTCATCAAAAAACTGTAGCCCCTCAAACTGGCTTAGGGCGCCTTCGTCGCGCGGTCCCATCAGAATAAAGGCATGGACGGTTTTGAAATGCTCGCGCAACTTAGCAACGAGCGGCAGAAAGGTTTTGTCAAAAAACAACACTTGGTCTTCAGCGTGGTTGACGATGTAAATCATCTGTTCAGGAAACAGGCGCGGATTGATCGTGTGACAAACAAGTCCGCTGCCCGAAACGCCAAAGTAAATTTCCAAATGCCGATCGTTATTCCAGGCAATCGTGGCGCAGCGATCACTTTGGTTAAGTCCTAATTTTTGTAAGGCGGAAGCCAATTTTCGGGAGTCGCGCTCAACCTCCCGCCAAGTGGTGCGATGCAGCCCGCCTGTTGTTTCAACAGAAACAATCTCAGTCGCGCCATGATATCGCGCCGCGTGCCTTATCAACCCGCTGATAAGCAGCGGCTCATTCATCATCTGCCCGAGCATCATAGCCTCCCAGCTGTCCGGTAATTGAGGAGAAGAGTGAGCGCGGTATTTGGGCAAGTCAAGGCGCACTTATTACCAACAAGTGCGTTTGAAACACTCCAATTTTCATTCCAACAAATTTCCTAGCTTGTAGGCGGTACCAAGAATCATCGTGAGCAAAAGCCCTTGCGCCGAACAAATGCTTGACAGTGTCACCCATGCAGGTCTCAATTGATGGCTGGGAGGTGCGCATGCGCAAAGTTGATTATGAGTAAGACTGAAATTCGCGTCATCGATCTGAACGAGGCCGCCCACGCTGGCACGCCGTTCGATTTTGAGGCTGGTACGATAGAAAAAAATGCGGGCGGGCCCGACGGCCAAGCTAAATATATCACTGGCGGAGCGATATTATGACCGCCATAAAGTGCATCATTTTCGATTGCGACGGCGTACTGATCGACAGCGAAGTAATCAGTGCGCAGGTCATGATTGAGGAGCTTGCACAGGAGAATATTGAAATTGATTTCGAACACTTTCAGAAATATTTCCTAGGGCGAGGCTTTGTAAAGGTCGCTGCGGACATACGGGCAAATTATGGGCACCTGATTTCCAGTGATTTTGAGTCTCGCTACCGTGCCAAGTTGATGGACGCCTTTACTCAAGACTTGCGACCAATGCCGGGTATTCGCGATCTCTTAGAGCAACTTTCTCTGCCTTATTGTGTCGCAACCAGCAGTAGTCCGACGAGGGTGGAACATTCCTTAAAGCTAACGGGGTTGGAGCATTTTTTCGACAATCATGTATTTACGGCCTCGCAGGTTAAGAACGGTAAGCCTGCGCCCGATTTGTTTCTTTTCGCAGCTGCCCAAATGGGGGTGTCGCCGTCAGATTGTCTTATAATTGAGGATAGTGAAACGGGGTTGGCGGCAGCATTTCGCGCGCACATTCCCGTATGGCATTTCACGGGCGGAAGCCACCTGAGAGGCGACATACACCCTCACCAGAGCTCGACGCCACAAATACCAACTTTTGACAATTGGGCTTTATTCCCCGATATGCTCGCGCAAGCAACAAGTAAGCAAACAGATGTCCGGTAAAATTGATACAGAAACGAGTCGTTTAGACGAAGCTGCCCGAGCTGGCTGGCTGTATTATGTCGCGGGGAATACACAGGAAGAGGTGGCAAAAAAGCTAAACGTGTCGCGCCAGTCCGCCCAGCGTTTAGTAGCGCTCGCGGTTAGCGAAAAGCTGGTGAAGGTGCGCCTTGACCATCCAATCGCCAATTGCATGCAACTCGCCAACGCTATGATTGAGCGCTACGGCCTATTGTCTTGTGAAATTATCCCCAGCGAACCAAATGCCGGAAACTCTACGGTAGGCTTGGCGGAAGCCGGGGCCAGTGCAATGGAGCGGCATCTCAAATCCAGCGAGCCAATAATCGTTGCCGTAGGCACAGGCCGTGTTCTGCGCGCCTCCGTGGAACAATTGGCGCAGCTACAAGCACCGCAACATCGCATTGTCTCCCTATTGGGCAATATTACGTCCGATGGTTCTGCGACGCCATATGATGTGGCCATTCGCATGGCTGAGCGCATCAACGGGCGTTATTATCCGATGCCCTTGCCGGTGTATGCCCGTTCTGCGGAAGAGCGGAAGTTTCTGCATAATCAAGATCATGTGCGCAGCATTCTCGAACTATGCAAACAGGCTGATGTTACCTTTGTCGGTATTGGCGGCGTTGGCGAAAAAGCGCCAATTCTTTTGGACGGTTTTTTAAGTCAGGAAGAGATCGATACACTTCAAAGTGCAGGCGCCGTGGGTGAAATTATTTCCTGGGCTTATGATAAGCACGGCCAAATGATCAAGGGCCTGAACAATGAGCGGGTGAATAACGCGCCCATCGTTCCAACCGACCAAAAGCCCGTTTATGGCATTGCAGCAGGCGACGCCAAGCTTCCCGCAATAGCTGGCGCTCTTGCCGGTAATCTGGTTAACTCATTGATTACAAATGAATATACGGCAAAAATTCTTCTAAAAAACTAAAAAAATGTGCTTCCTAGCAGCAGATGCATTTGGTGCGGTGCAGCATCGAATTATCATTGACTCTTTTTTAAGATAGTGGGTAATTGCTCACAACCGAGGCAAATGCTCACCTCGGTCAATTTGGGAGGATTTTCTATGAAGTTGAAAACAGCACTTATTGGTGCTGCTTCGATTCTGGCTTTCGTCAGCTTCGCACAAGCAGAAACCAAGCTAACAATTGCTACTGTGAACAACGGTGACATGGTCCGTATGCAGGGCCTAACCGATGATTTCACTGCTGCAAATCCAGATATCAAGCTGGAATGGGTTACTTTGGAAGAAAACGTTCTTCGTGAAAAAGTAACTACCGATATTGCTGCCAAGGGTGGACAATTCGACGTTTTGACAATTGGTACTTATGAAGTGCCAATTTGGGGCGCAAAGGGCTGGTTGATGCCTTTGACGGCTGTTGATGATCCAGCAGATTTGTTGCCAGCTATTGCCGGCGGTTTGACTGTTGATGGCAAGTTGATGGCAGCGCCATTCTATGGCGAATCTTCGATGGTTATGTACCGCAAGGACTTGGTTGAAGCTGCAGGCATGAAAATGCCAGATGCTCCAACATGGACTGAAGTCAAAGCCATTGCCGACAAAATTACCAACAAAGATAAAGAAATCTACGGCGTTTGCCTTCGTGGTAAGGCCGGTTGGGGTGAAAACATGGCTTTCCTTACAGCCACGTCAAATTCCTTTGGTGCTCGTTGGTTCGACGAAAAGTGGGTTCCACAGTTCGATCAGCCAGAATGGAAGGCCACTTTGGACTTCTACCTTAACCTTTTGACAACTGATGGCCCTCCCGGTGCATCTTCAAATGGCTTCAACGAAAACCTCGCACTCTTCAATGCCGGCAAGTGCGGTATGTGGATTGACGCGACTGTTGCTGCTTCTTTCGTAACTGGTAAGGATTCAACTGTTGCTGATAAGGTCGGCTTTGCGCTGGCTCCGGACAATGGCCTTGGCAAACGTGGTAACTGGCTGTGGGCATGGTCGCTCGCAATTCCAGCTAGCACACAAAAAGAAGAGGCTGCTCAGAAGTTCGTTTCTTGGGCAACTTCCAAGCACTACACAGAACTTGTCGCTTCTAAAGAAGGCTGGTCCAATGTTCCTCCGGGCACACGTACATCCTTGTACGCAAACCCAGAATACCAAAAGGTTCCATTTGCCAAAATGACTTTGGACTCAATCAACTCTGCTGACCCAAAGAACCCGACTGTAAAGCCGGTTCCATATGTTGGTGTTCAGTTCGCAGCTATTCCTGAATTTGCAGGCTTGGCAACGAAGGTTGGCGAAATCTTCTCGGCGGCTTTGGCTGGCGAAAAGACTGCGGATGCTGCTCTTGCTGAAGCGCAAGAGGAATCAGTTCGCGTAATGACTAAAGCTGGTTACATTAAGTAACTGTTCCTCCCGGAACGCCGAGCTGCCCAACGCGAGTTGGGCAGCCGGCATCGGGAACCAATTTTCAAAATTTATCTCAAATAATGGGTGATCTTCATGGCCACACAGCAGACTCGTATGCTTGGAAAATTCGCCGTCGCACCATCCGTCGTTGCGCTGTTTCTGTGGATGATTGTACCGCTTGTAATGACAATCTACTTCTCATTCCTGCGCTACAATTTGCTCGACCCAACAACGACTGGATTTGCAGGACTAGAGAACTACAAATACTTCATGACAGATTCGTCGTTTTATAAGGCCATGGGCAACTCTCTTAAATTGGTCGGTTGGGTGCTTGCTATTAGCGTCGTCATGGGAACACTTTTTGCGCTGTTGCTGGACAAGGCGTTCTATGGCCAGGGCATCGTGCGCATCATGATGATCGCGCCGTTCCTTGTTATGCCAACCGTAAGTGCTTTGGTTTGGAAGAACATGATGATGAATCCCGTAAACGGGTTCTTCGCCTTCATCGCCAAAACCTTCGGGCTTCAGCCCATTGACTGGTTTGCCCATTATCCAATGACCGCTGTTATCATAATGGTATCTTGGCAGTGGGTTCCATTCGCAACACTGATTTTGCTAACATCTTTGCAGTCATTGGACGGCGAGCAAAAAGAAGCTGCTGAAATGGACGGCACGCCTCCGCTCTCGTTCTTCTGGTACATTATTTTGCCACATCTTATCCGCCCCATGACGGTAGTTATCCTCATAGAAACGATTTTTTTGCTGAACGTTTATGCTGAGATTTATGTCACCAGCACCGGCGGCCGTGCAGGCAACCTTCCATTCCTTGTCTATCAATATGGTTTAATTCAAAACGATATTGGTGGCGCATCCGCCGGCGGCATTATCGCAGTCATCCTTGCAAACGTAGTTGCCTTCTTCTTGATGAAGATGATTGGCAAGAACCTGGACGCTTGATCATGGCACGCAAAGAAACAACTCAAAGCAAAATCATTGTCACTGTTCTGGCATGGTCAATTGGTCTTCTCGTCTTCTTCCCAATCCTGTGGACGATATTGACTAGTTTCAAATCGGAAGGTGATGCGATCAGTATCTCGACATTCTTCTCCACTGGCTGGACATCAGAAAGTTATGGTGTGGTTCAGGAGCGCTCACACTATTTCGGCTTCTTCTGGAACTCTGTAGCATTGGCTCTCGGATCAACTTTGTTCGCCCTACTAATTGCCATCCCCTCAGCTTGGGCAATGGCCTTTGCACCGGGAAAGAAGACGAAAGACCTTTTGATGTGGATGCTTTCCACTAAGATGATGCCGCCGGTGGGAGCACTTATCCCGATCTATTTGATCTTCCGCGACTATCATCTTTTGGATACCCGCGCCGGCATCATCACCGTTCTAATGCTCTTGAACCTGCCGATTATCATCTGGATGCTCTATACTTACTTTAAGGAAATACCAGGCGAAATCCTCGAGGCATCCCGTATGGACGGTGCGTCGCTAGGCAAGGAACTACTCTATGTCCTGACGCCGATGGCACTACCCGGCATAGCATCCACGCTTCTCTTGAACATTATCCTTGCGTGGAACGAAGCTTTTTGGACTTTGGCTTTGACGACCAAGGATGCGGCGCCACTGACACAATTCATTGCGTCTTACTCTAGCCCTGAGGGTCTATTCTGGGCAAAACTTTCGGCAGCATCGACTATGGCCATTGCACCAATTCTTGTGCTCGGCTGGTTTGCACAAAAACAACTTGTACGCGGTCTCACATTCGGAGCGGTGAAATAAAATGGGTACGATTTCTCTTAAAAATGCGCGTAAAGCCTTTGGCGACACGGTCATCATTCCAGGCGCAAATCTTGATATTAAAAATGGCGAATTCGTCGTTTTTGTTGGACCGTCAGGCTGCGGTAAATCCACTTTGTTGCGTATGATTGCTGGTCTCGAAGACCTTACATCCGGTGCTATCCACATTGATGGTAAAGACATGACTGACGAAGCGCCATCAAAGCGTGGTCTCTCCATGGTGTTTCAATCCTATGCACTTTATCCGCATATGACGGTGCGCAACAACATCTCCTTCGGTCTCAAAATGGCGGGAATGCCAAAAGACGAGATTGACGCGAAGGTCAAAAAGGCGGCAGCGACGCTCAACCTTACTGACTATCTTGAGCGCCGCCCCGGCCAACTTTCCGGCGGTCAGCGCCAGCGCGTTGCCATCGGTCGCGCAATTGTTCGTAATCCAGAAGGCTTTCTGTTTGACGAGCCGCTGTCTAACCTTGATGCCGCGCTACGTGTGAACATGCGTCTTGAAATCATGCAGATGCACCAAGACCTTGGTGCTACCATGATTTACGTGACCCATGACCAAGTTGAAGCCATGACCATGGCAGATCGTATTGTCGTTCTCAATCGCGGCAATATTGAACAAGTAGGTTCACCGCTTGATCTTTATAACAAGCCTGACTCCTTGTTCGTGGCTGGCTTCATTGGCTCGCCAAAGATGAACCTGATCGACGGTCCTGCTGCGGCAAAGTATAATGCCACGACAATCGGTATTCGTCCTGAGCATCTCACAATCTCGGAGAAATCTGGTGATTGGGAGGCAAAGATCAGACTTGCCGAGCATCTGGGATCTGACACGTTTTTGCATGTGGACGCCGGTCCTTGCGGCATGATGACAGTGCGTGCGGATGGTGAATTTACCGTCACACCTGGCGCGAAGATATTCCTGACACCTGATGCAAAACGCATTCATCGCTTCGGTGCCGATGGAAGGGCAATTCGCTAAAATAATCACTGGCACGGCGGCGCATTAGTATAGGTCTGCCGTGCCGAAAAGTATTAGCTATCAGCCAATTGAACGGTTACTGCGACGACTGAATAGGCGGAATGAGGAAGACCATGACAACGCATATTTCTGCCCGGACTTTGAATGAAGCAGCCAAGACAGCGGCAATTCCGCTCTATCAGCGTTCATCGTTGAAAGCTGGAATATTGCATTTCGGGGTTGGAAACTTCCATCGCTCGCATCAGGCTATCTATCTCGATGATTTGTTTAACGTGGGCGAGGGACATGATTTTGCGCTTGTCGGCGCCGGCGTGCGCGAAGCTGACGAACAGATGCGCCAAATGTTGTTGGTGCAGGATTGGTACACTACGGTCGTTGAACAAGAGGCTGACGCCAGCACGGCCCGCGTTACGGGCGCGATGATTGACTATATTAAAGCTGCCGATAGCGCCGCGATTCTTGAGCAGCTTATTGATCCCGCCATTCGCATTGTTTCGCTAACGATTACGGAAGGCGGCTATTTTATCAATTCCGCGACCGGCAAGTTTGATCCAGAGCATCCGGATATGCAGCGCGATGCAGCTAATATTGATGCGCCCATTACCGTCTTTGGTCTCATCTTAGCGGGTCTCCAGCGTCGAAAGGCGGCGGGCATTCCTGCGTTCACGGTTATGTCCTGCGATAACATTCCGCACAACGGCGTTGTGACAAAAAATTCTGTTGTCGGACTTGCCAAGATGATCGATGCCGAGTTTGCCAAATGGGTCAACGATACCGTTGCTTTCCCAAATGGCATGGTGGACCGTATCACGCCCGCAACCAGCGATCGCGAACGCTCGATGCTAGCTGCCGATTTTGGCATTGAAGACAATTGGCCGGTTTTCTGCGAAGGCTTCAAACAATGGGTGTTGGAAGACAAGTTTCCATCCGGCCGCCCTCCGCTCGAAAAAGTAGGTGTGCAATTTGTTGAAGACGTCTCACCGTTTGAGCTGATGAAAATCCGTATTCTCAATGGCGGCCATGCGGTTATCGCCTATCCGGCAGCCTTAATGGACATTCATTTTGTGCACGAGGCGATGGAAAATCCATTGGTTAAGGGCTTCCTCGATAAGATCGAGCACGATGAAATCATCCCATGCGTACCACCGGTGCCAAACACAAACATCAATGACTATTACAAACTGATTGTGCGCCGCTTCTCCAACCCGAAAATTGGCGACACAATCCCCCGCCTGTGCCTTGATGGTTCAAACCGCCAGCCAAAGTTTATTATTCCCTCGATCTCAGATCGTTTGGAGGCGGGTAAGTCCATCACCGGATTGGCACTGGAGTCAGCGCTATGGTGCCGCTATTGCGCAGGCGAAACGGACAGCGGCAAGCACATCGCTCCCAATGATCCATCGCAATGGGACCGCTTGCAGGCGACTGCAAAACTGGCCAAAACCGATCCAAACGCTTGGGTAAATATGAAAGATATTTACGGGGATATTGCAAAGTCCGATAAATTCCGCGAAGCCTTTGCCAAGGCACTTTTGATGCTTTGGAAAGACGGAACAAAGACCACGCTGGAACGCTATATCGCTGGCAATCTCTAGCATTTGCCCCTCGGGTAATGGTCTGGTTCCTAATAAGGAACAAGATTTTGCGACATAGACAATCATTGTCTCCGGCCCATACACCATGACGGCAGCGCAGTTGGTCATATTCGACTGTGACGGCGTACTGGTGGACAGCGAGCCTTTGGCGTTGCGTATTTTGCTAGAAGTGATTGAAGAAGCAGGTCTCAAACTCGATCCTGAGGTTGCACTTGAGAGATTTCTCGGAAGAAGTATAGCGTCCATCATTGCACTGTTGCATGACGATTATGGGCTAAACTTCGTCGAAGCCTCACTCGAATCTATGCGTAGCCGCCTTTACGAGCTATTTCGAAAAGAGCTCGTACCAATTGCTGGTATAGCTGATGCAGTTTCCGGTCTTGCTGGAAAATGTTGTGTGGCTTCATCCAGTCAGTTCGAACGAATTGAATTGGCGCTGGATGTTACAGGCCTATTACCGCTGTTCAAAGGCCGCATCTATTCAGCATCAATGGTGCAAGCCGGAAAGCCCGCACCTGACTTGTTTCTCCATGCTGCCAAATCCATGGGGGTGGATCCGTCTCACTGCGTTGTCATTGAGGACAGCCCTGCAGGTGTAATCGCCGCCAAGAGCGCTGGAATGACAGTGTTTGCTTTTACTGGCGGAGGTCATGCCACTGGTGATGTCCATCTACAACGTTTGGCGCGACTCAATCCAGATAAGACCTTTTCTGATATGCGTGATCTACCGCGCTTGCTTAGTGAAATGTCACGTCTAAAAAGCACCATTGCACCCGATGACGAGCTAGTGGTTACCGTAGATGTAGGCACAGCGAGTGCCCGCGCCGGTATCTTCAATACCCGCGGCGATATGTTCGGACGCAATGAATATCCGATTGCAATGAATCAAATTCAGGCAGACTTTGCTGAGCATGATTCAGAAGATATTTGGCTCGCAGTCTGCAACGTTGTAAGAAAGGCAATCGAGCTCTCCGGCGCTAAACCTGAGCAAATAAAGGGTATTGGTTTTGACGCCACATGCTCGCTGGTATTGCGAAACAAAGCCACTGCACAGATTTCCGCCACAAAAGCTGGTGATCCGCGTTGGGATACTATTTGCTGGCTGGACCATCGCGCACTGAAAGAGGCTGACGAGTGCACCGCTACCGGTCATCGTGTATTAGACTATATAGGCGGAGTCATGTCTCCAGAAATGGAAATTCCAAAGCTCATGTGGGTTAAGCGCAACCTGCCTGATACATGGAATAATCTTGGTGTAGCTTTTGATCTTGCCGATTTTTTGACATGGAAAGCCACGGGGTCATTGGCCCGCTCGCAATGCACGTTGGCATGCAAATGGACCTTTTTGCCCCATGAAGAGGTGGGCTGGAAAAATGATTTTCTGAATAAAGTCGGGCTCGATGATCTCATCGAAAAAGCTAATTTGCCCCAAATATCTAGCCCTGTTGGGTCATCCGTTGGCAAGTTGACGCCGGAAGCTGCGGAAAGTCTGGGGCTGACCGTCAATTGCAAAGTGGGAACAGGTCTGATTGATGCCTATGGCGGGGCAATTGGTGTTCTTGGAGCGTTTGCACAGAACGATGGCACGTTGGATACCCATTTGGCGTTGATTGCCGGAACCTCGAGTTGTGTGATGACAATGAGTCGTGAAAGTCGGCTTACACATGGTGTTTGGGGACCATACTATGGGGCCGGCCTTCCTGATTTCTGGATCAACGAAGGGGGGCAGTCCGCCACCGGCGCGCTGCTCGACCATGTCATTCGGGTTCATGCACTTGGCGTGGAGCCAAATACAGCGATGCATGCAAAAATTATCCAACGCATTAGCGAAATGCGCCGCAAAGACGGTCGCAATCTTGCCGGACGCTTGCATGTACTGCCCGACTTTCACGGAAATCGCTCACCACTGGCCGACCCCCACGCGCTTGGCGTCGTCAGCGGCCTATCGATTGATGCCTCATTTGACGGCTTGTGCAAGCTCTATTGGCGTACATCGGTAAGCATCGCATTAGGTGTGCGCCACATCTTGGACACGCTCAATACCAATGGTTATATCATTGACACGCTGCATGTAACCGGCGGCCATGTGCGGAATCCGTTATTGATGGAACTCTATGCTGACGCAACCGGCTGCAAAGTGATCGAACCGGTATCAGAGGACGCCACGTTGCTCGGCACGGCAATGGTAGCAGCAGCAGCAGCCGACCTTTATCCCTCACTAAAAGATGCCTGCTCAGGCATGTACAAAGGCGGGCGCACGCGCGAACCGGATTCGTCTGCCGCAAGCCGGTTCGATCAGGATTATGCTGTGTTTCTAGCCATGCAGCGACATCGAGCTGAGTTAGAAACAATCAGCAATACATGAAATTCAGAGAACTTGAATAAATACGTGCCCAGCCTCAACTTTAACCGGATGTGTTTTTAGGTTGACGCAAACGGGAGCGCCCTTGGCTTCACCGGTGCGGTAGTCGAAGCGGCCGTTGTGCTTGGGGCATTCAATGATGTGATCCATCACCAAGCCATCACAAAGATGGACTTGCTCATGCGTGCAATGACCATCTGTGGCGTAATATTTATCATCCGGGCTGCGGTAGATGGCGTAGCTGTGGCCAGCGTGATCAAACCGGATCAGATCTTCCTCATCGACTTCGTCAGTTGCGCAGGCTTGTACCCAATTGGACATGTTAAGCTCCTCAAATTATTGTATTTTATTCTGCCGCAGCAGAGATGACTTGATGAAATTCCGGCCGGTAGGGCTTTGCACTATCCGGTAATTCTCTCACCAAATAATAATCTTCACCTTGCAATTGCTTTGTCCAGGCGGGGAATATTTCCCTGTATCCAGCCCAAATGGATCGGGTCGGCACAGGTAAATCATGCTTTATCATTTCATGAAGACGCGGCAGGGCGTGATAGGGAACCATCGGAAACATATGGTGTTCCACATGATAGTTCATGTTCCAATAGATGAAGCGTGAGATCGGGTTCATATAGACCGTTCGCGAGTTCATACGGTGGTCGAGCACATCATCAGCCAATCCGCCATGCTGCAAAAGGCCGGTCATAACATGATGCCACGCACCATAGAGGCGAGGCAGGCCGATAAACATCAGGGGTAAAATTGAGCCGAGGTAGAGCGAAAGTCCAACTGTTGCGGCATAAATTAGGGTCCAAATGCGCGCAACAAGCACGACCTTTGGCCACTCCATTTCAGGCACATAGGTTTTCTCTTCAGGCGTCACTGTTCCTAAAGCATTGATTATCATAGCCTTTATGCCAGCCCAAAAATCAAAAATGCCGAAAAAATTCATCGCTACGCGAAACAAAACCGGCGGGCGCATCACGGCAATTTCCGGATCAAGTCCGATGATGATTGTATCAGTGTGGTGGCGAGTATGGCTCCAGCGCCAGGTGGCTGGATTGCGGACAATCATAAAGCAGGCGATTTGATAGACTACATCATTCATCCAGGCGGTTTTGAACGCAGTGCCGTGTCCGGCTTCATGCCAGCGCGAGTCTGAGGCCGAGCCGTAAAGCACGCCGTAGAATAAAAAAAACGGGATGCACCATGCGCTTGGCCAGAAATAAATGGCAAATCC
>JAYTVD010000064.1:0-2127 GCA_043744175.1 Phyllobacteriaceae bacterium | reverse complement strand
CACCGGTGCCAACGCCGGAAAGGAACAACTTGGACAGGCCGCCAATGAACGGGGTCAGTGCTGTGGCGCTTTCAGCATCGCCAGCGCCCGTGAAGGCGAGCGTGTAGCCATAAACAACCCACAGCAGCGAAATGACACAAAAGCCGACGAAGACCTGCATCAGCACGGAAAGAATATTCTTGGAACGGACAAGGCCGCCGTAAAACAGGGCAAGACCGGGAATGGTCATCAAGATGACGAGGATGGTGGAAACCAGCATCCATGTGGTGTCGCCCTTGTCCGGCACGGGTGCGGCAGCAACGGCAGGCGCAGCGGCAGCGGCAGCATCCTGCGCCAGCGCCGGAAGCGCAGACAGAAGGCTCAAAAGCCCCCCGGCGACGCCTGTTTGAAACAATCTGTTCTTCATGTGACTAATCCTTGTTGAGGGACCGCGCTCAGAGCGCTTCATTGTCTTTTTCGCCGGTACGGATGCGCACGGCGTGTTCAAGCGGGTAAACGAAAATTTTGCCGTCGCCGATCTGGCCGGTTTTGGCAGCGCCGGTGATGGCATCAATCGCCTTTTCGACCATGTCGTTGGAGACCGCGAGTTCGATCTTGAGTTTGGGCAGGAAAGACACGGCATATTCAGCACCGCGATAGATTTCCGTATGACCCTTTTGGCGACCGTAACCTTTGACCTCGGTTACGGTGAGGCCTTGAATGCCAACAGCTGTGAGCGCCTCGCGCACTTCGTCCAGCTTGAATGGCTTGATGACTGCCATCACGATTTTCATAAGGCTTTGGCCCCCTGATTCCTTGAACACACCCGCCGTCGCCACAAACAGCGCTTCAGCGGCCGCAGAACCCTCAATGTGCACTGCAGCAAACATTTGAATTCAAGGACCATGCCAGATTCGAAAGCAGGCGGTAACCAATTGAAAAGAATGAATTAATGATTCATGTGACGCACTGCGGTTAACAAAAGCTTTCTCGCATTTGGTGAAATATTAGGCAAAATTGAAAATATGGCTATAATTTAGTCATTTGCTTTTCGCACGCGCACCAGCCCTTCCTGGGCAACAGAAGCGACCAACTCGCCTGACCGTGAATAGAAAGCGCCACGGTTAAAACCGCGCCCGCCGGAGGCATTGGGACTGTCCTGACTGTACAAAATCCAGTCATCAAGCCGGTTCGGCCGATGAAACCACATTGAATGATCAAGGCTTGCCGCCTGCATGTCGCGATCAAACACGGTGCGGCCATGCGGAAAGAGCGAACCATCCAGCAATGTCATATCCGAAACATACGCCAGCACCGCCGCCTGCAGCGCCCGGTCATCGGGCACTTCACCAAGCGTGCGGAACCAGACATTTTGTTCCGGCGGCAGCGGATCGCGCGAAATATAGTGTGTCAAGGAGACCGGCTTCATTTCGATGGGCCGTTCACGCTCGAAATACTTGCGAATGTGCTCCGGCGCCATATGCGCATATTGCGCACCGAACTCGCGGTCACTCATCAACCCGTCAGGTCCAGGCACATTCGCCTTCATTGGCATCTGATGCTCAAGTCCGGTCTCATCTGCCTGAAATGAGGCGGACAGTGCAAAAATCGCATGTCCGTGCTGGATGGCCACCACGCGGCGTGTGGTGAACGAACCGCCATCACGAATGCGATCCACCTCGTAGATGATCGGGATCGCCGGATCACCCGGCCGCATGAAATAGGCATGCAGCGAATGCACATGCCGGTCTTTGTCAACGGTCCGCTGCGCGGCCACCAGCGCCTGACCGATAACCTGCCCGCCAAACACCCGCTGCCAGCCGACCTGGGGGCTGCGACCACGAAACAGATTGTGTTCCAGCTGCTCAAGGTCGAGAATGGACAAAAGCGCATTGAAGGCTTGTGACATGATCGAAATCCGATTGACGTTTGCGTCAATTGTTGATCGCCATTACCGCAGCAAGTCAAGGCAAACATGCGTTACGGGAAACAGATCATGGCTGAAAACAAGGTTGATATTTTGATTGCAGGCGCGGCCTACGTCGGCATGTCCTGTGCGGTGGCGATAAAATCCGCAGCGCCGCATCTGTCGATCAAGGTTGTGGATGCAGCGCCTGCCGGCATCTGGGAAAAGGATAGCCGGTCCTC
>JAYTVD010000063.1:0-26960 GCA_043744175.1 Phyllobacteriaceae bacterium | reverse complement strand
GTCGATTTACCCGCACCATTTTCACCGAGAATAGCGTGGACTTCGCCCGGGTAAAATTCGACGCTCACGTTCCGCAGCGCCAAAACGCCGGAGAAGGCTTTCGAAATTTCGCTCAACCGAAGGGTTGCATCGTCATGTGCCGATGCGCTCACGTCCATTGATGTTACGATCTTGGTTGCCACAATGTTTTCCGCAATTAAGAAACGCCCCGGAAGGCGATGACCCTCCGGGGCAGATTATGAGTTACTTAACGGCTGCTGCTTGATCTTCGTCAGGAAGTTCTGACGAAAGATAAATTGCACCTGGCAGGTCCTTACGGCACGTCACCGGGTTTGGCTTGCCAGTGACTGAATCTTCATAGACCGGTGCTGTGAAGATGTTTTCTGCTGGCGGCGTGCCACCTGTTGCGGCAGCCACTGCATGCTGCACGGCCAGACGCACGTTGTCATTGCCTGTTGCCACTGTGAAGAGTTTGAAGTCAGGGTTTGTGCCCTTCATTTCTTCATAGAAACAGGACAGTGAATTGCCGTCCGATGTGGCAAGCGCCGGGATGGATTTGCCTTGTTTATTAAACAGCGGCAAAGCGCCAACGAGCGATGGTCCGAAGTCAGATACGATCACATCAATTTTGGTGTTCTTAGCGATTTCAGCCGAGAGTACTTGCTGTGTAAGTGCTGGATCCCAATTCGTGACCGCGAATGGCTCTGGGTTGATGAAGACATATTCCGCCCCGAGAATATTCTTCAGGCCTTTGAGTTCATCCAAACCTTGACTGTTGCCAGCCGGGCCTGAGAGGAACAACACATTGCCGCCGGTTGGCAGAACGCCCTTAATCCATTTACCCCAGTTTTCACCATCATTGACGAAGGATGAGCCGATGAACTTCGTGTAGTTCTCGCCTTCCTTGCCGCCCACATCAACACGATAAGGCACAATTACCTTGCCCGACTTGAACACTGACGTAATGGCTGGGAGAACTGCTGGTCCGGCATCGCCGAAAACCACCAACGCATCAACGCCCTTGGCTGCAAGACCCTTGATATCCGAAATGGCCTTCTGAGTATCGCCATTGCCGTCAGCATATTCGTAGGATGTGATGCTTGGGCAAAGCGAAGCGGTCTGCTTCCCAGATGCTGTTGTCACCTGACGCCAGCTGTTGCCACCGTAACCATCGAGAAGTGCTATCGTCGCCTTCTTCGGGCCGCACCATGACGGTGTTTCGGCGTTGGCAAAGCCAGAGCTTGCCAGTGTCAGTACTGCTGTTGTTGCAGCAAGTGCCAGTTTGATTGTTAGTGATTTCATGTTCGTTCGTCCACTTTGTTAAGTTCAGTCGACGTGCCGTGATTCACCCGCCAGCGCAGCGAGTAAACACCGATGCCAAAACCCAAGGCCAAAGCCTGGATAATGGTTTGGGCCGAGTAAGGCACTCCGACTGCGAGTGCGAACTGGCTCAATTGGTTCAGAAAAAATGCAGCGATGACCGTTGAAATTGGAAAGCCGCGGCCCCCCAAAAGGGATGTGCCGCCGAGCACAACTACAGCAACAGATGGCAACAATAAGCTATCGCCTTGGAACGCTGTGGGTTCACGGGTAATGCCTGCGATCAAAATGCCAGCCAAGCAGTAAAGAATCTGGGCGAGCACATAGGCCATGAATTCGTAGCGCTGCACATTAAGCCCTGCAGCTCGTGCGGCCAATGGGTTGGCGCCGATTGCTTCAAAGCGGCGGCCCATCACGGTTTTCTTCAACATGAAGGAAACGATGGCGAGGGCAGCCAGCGCGAAATATATGGCGTTGGGAATGCCAAAGACTTCGCCGCCCGCAATATTGGCCAGAAGATCTGTGGTAATCGACGGTACGCCACCCGAAACTGCGAAGACGCCGCCATAGAGTAGAGCGTTGGTCCCGATTGTCGCAATGATAGAATTGAGGCGAAAAACGCTGACGAGAAGACCATTCACAATGCCTGCGGTGAGCGCAAAAGACAAAGCAATAAAAATCGCTGGCAGAAGCAGCGCATTATCCTGCTGCGGATAATGCGTGGCTTGCACTACGGCCAAAGACACAGCACCCGGCAGTGACAAATCAAAACCGCCTTGCTGCACGACAAGCAATTGGCCAAGCCCTACAATGGCAATTATGGCCGCAAACGGCAGGCTTCCCGAGAGACCAGAGGCTGATATGCTTGACGGCGCAAAGATCGCGCAGACGATGATGAGCGCAATTGTGGATATGACAACCGTGGCGAAACTGCGCGCCAGGGGAAGCCGGAATGCACTCTGTGACATGGTTGCGAAATTGCTCATTTAGGGAAGAACTTTTGCAGCGCGCAGCTTGTCGAAAGCGTCGGTGAAAGAGCTGACCGAATTTTGGTAATCCTTAAAGCCCTTGTCACGGCTCTTCGTCATATCCGTGAAATTTTCGATGATGCGGCCAAGGTCAGCATCGGAATGCCACCATGAAGCGACTGACGTAAGTGCATTCTTCTGCAGGCCATTCTTGGCGTCAATCTTGTCCCACACAGGTTCCATGTCAGCCATTTGCTGTTCCAGTGGCTGGGCATGGCCGGGATAGGTTGCGGCCGGAACACCGAGGTGTGCCGCAAGTTTCGACCACATCCAATCCCAGCGGAACACCTCACCATTGACGATGTTGAAGGCTTCGTTGCCCGCCAAAGGTTCCGTCGCCGCCCAAAGCAAATGTTTGGCAATGATGCGACCATCAGTAATGTCCACGCACGCTTCATATTGTTGTGGTGAACCGGGGAACACGAAAGGCCGGCCGGTTTCCTTGCAGATCGCAGCGTAAGCGCCAAGCGTTGCTGCCATGTTCATCTGATTGCCAACGGCATAACCAATCAGTGTATGCGGGCGATGCACCGACCATGTGAAGCCTTGCTTCTCGGCCGCCGCATAGATCTCATCCTCTTGATAATAGTAGAAGTTCTGGTAGGGAAGCCGCGGCTGTTCCTCGCGGAACGGCGTGATCATCTTGGATTTGGCATAGGCTTCGAAAGGCCCCATGTAGTGTTTCAAGCCCGTGACCAATGCCGCGTGCTTGATTTTCTTGCCGTCCATTGCATGCAACAAATTGCGCACCATCCCTGCATTGACGCGACAATTCTCTGCCTCAGTTGCCTGGCGCAGCCAGGTTGTGATGAAGACATCGGTTGGCATCACGTGCTTGAGCGCTGCCTTGGTGGCCTCAGCATCGGTGAGGTCAACCGCGACGTGATCGACACCCGCTGGGACATCGTGCTTGTGGCGGGAAATGCCGGTGACGGTCCAACCTCCAACCGCAAGCAGATGTTCTGCCAGATGGCGGCCAATGATGCCGGAAACACCTGCGATCAGCGCGTGGCGTGTCATTAGTTTAGTCCCTTCGTTGAGAGCGTCACTTTGATGCAAGCTTGCGGGTCTTTGCCCAGGTTGAATGCTTCAACTGCGTCAGTCAGGCTAAAGTGATGTGTTTGGATTGGTGATAGATCAATACCGGTGCGCTCAAGGAAGCGGATGGCTGCCGGCCATACGCCGGGCGAGCCGATGCACCCCCGCACGGTGAGATTTTTCAACTGCAGCAACCCAAGTGTTGAGGTGATCTTGCGGCCAATATTGAGACCCACCATCGAAACACGGCCATTTTCTTGAGCATATTCGAAAACATTGGCAACTGACGCATCATGCCCGGAGGCCTCAACCACCAGCTCTGCACCTTTACCGCCCGTAAGCTCTTTGATGCGCTCAACGGGGTTGTCGTTGGCATCCACAACTTCAGCTGCACCAAGCCTTAAAGCGATCTCGCGGCGTTTGGCGATCGGGTCCACGACAATTACGCGCGCGCCCATGCCGATGGCGGTAGCCGCTGTAACGAGGCCTATGGTGCCGCCACCAGAAACAACCACAGTTTCCGACGCATTGGTCCCGCCGGAACGCTGCACGGCATAGAAGCCGCAGGTGAAGGGCTCAATCAGCGCACCGCGGTTGTCGTCCACCCCATCAGGCAGCTTGTGCAGCCAATCCGGATTAACGTTGAAATACTCGCGGTCCGCACCGTTCATGGAGAACCCGAAATGATGCAGGCGTTCGGGTGTTCGAACTACGCATTCGCCCACCACGCGGTCGCCGCGTTTGAAATTTTTGACAGACTTTCCAACTTCTACAATTTCGCCGCACCATTCGTGGCCTGGCGTGACTGGGTAAGAAATCGGGATAATGTATCGACCTGCCAGCAGTTCATAATCAGAATGGCAAATGCCGATTGTGCTGGTCTTGATCAATACTTCCGTATCATTGATCTCCGGCACAGGCATGTCGAGAATTCTGGGATTGTCTGGAGTTTCAAAGACGAGGGCTTTCATGATGTCTCTCCAGCTTTACAGGCTCACCACTGCGCCATCTTGCGCAGCGGAAGTGATGATGGCTTCAAGGATAGCAATGTTGTTCACCAGCTCTGAGCCGGTGATACGGTAGGTCTCCTTACCGCGAATGGCGCGCGCAAAACTGACCAGATTGTCTTTCACGGGTTCGGCCGCCGGGATTTCTTCCACAGTTATGGCCGAGCCGATGATGGCCGATGTTACCACCCACCCGGCAGGCGATTCCACATGCGCCTTGTCGCGAATGTCGATCCAGCCTTTTGTACCGAACAAGGCGAAGCGCGATATGAATGGTGTGGCCAGAGTTGCAGAAATATATGCCGTGCCGCCATTCTTGAAACGGATATGCGCGCTCATTGTATCTCCTTGCGGAATATTTGAGGCTAGCTGTTCGCAAGATACCCGCACATCACGTGCAGGACCAAAAAGCAGCGTTGACAAATCTGTGAGGTGAATTCCGGTTGCGGTCATCCCGCCGACAGGCGCTTCCGCAGGATTTAACCGCCAGTTGTTGGCAGCCAAGGTGACAAATTTGTCATGGCTGAAATTTGCCTCAACTTGCAGCAAACGACCCAGCGCTCCACTTTGAGCAGCCTCAATCATTGCTGCAACAGGTGGTTCAAACCGGCGTTCGTGACCCATACCAAGAACAAGGTGTTTTGCGGCGCATGCGCTCACTGCGCTCTCAGCGCCAGCTTTCGTTAAGGCCAACGGCTTTTCACAGAAAATATGTTTCCCGGCAGCAACGGCGCGTTCAATTTGCTCCGCATGCAACGAATGCGGCGTCGCGAGAATAACAGCTTCAAGGCCGGGGTGTTTCAGAGCTTCGCTGTCGCTTGAATAACAAGCAAAGCCATTTTCCTTGGCAAATCCGGCACCGTCCGAGTTTGGCTCGGCTGCGCAAACAATTTCAATATCTTGTTTCGCCGTCTGCAAAACGGCCGTCATCTTCTTACCCCACCAGCCGAGGCCGATCATTGCTACTTTTACTGGACCTTGTGATGACATGCCGATTGCCTCTAACTTACACTGTGACAAGAATTTTCATATGATTGACGGATTTATCGAGCAGTGCATCAAAGCCCCGCTTCACAACATCATCTGCGTTAATGTTGGCAGTCACAATTTTCTCAATCGGGAACGCACCTGATTCCACCATACGGATAATGCGCGGCCAACACTGCACGGGGTAGCACCAAGTGGCCTCAATCGAGATGTCTTTCAGCGCCCATGTCATGGGGTCGACGCTTGCGGGCCTCATGTGCAAACCTGTTTGCACCACTTTACCTTGATTGCGCACGGCGTTTACACAAGTGTTCAAACTGGCCTCGAGGCCCACGCACTCAATCGCCACATCAACGCCAACACCGTCTTCAGTCATGTCCTTAATCATCTGCACAACATTTTCAGTCATCGGGTCAATGACGATAGCAGAGGGCACAAGGTCTTTAGCCATTTTGCGGCGGAACGCGTTGGGTTCGCTCACAAATATTTGGCCTGCACCTGCGGCTTTGGCAGCCAGTAAAGTCAGAGCACCAATTGGGCCTACACCTGATACCAACACAGTATCACCAGAGCGAACATTGCCGCGATCAACGGCATATACAGCCACAGCGGCAGGCTCAATCATGGCACCCTGAATATCAGAAACACCCTTGGGAATGACGGCGAGGTTGTAATCATTCACCACAGCCAATTCGCCCATGCCGCCCCACGCCCATGACAGGCCCACGCAACCCATGCTCGGGCTCAGGTGATAAAGCCCACGTCGTCCATAAAAGTCGTCGCGAGGTGAAACCAACGGCTGAATGGAAACACGGTCGCCGACTTTCACATTGGTAACCGCAGACCCTGTATCAGCAACAACAGCACTGAACTCGTGGCCCAGAATTTGCGGATTGGTAACACCAGTGTAAATATGTGGCGTCACAGGAGTAACAATCGGACCTGCGATATATTCATGCAAATCAGTGCCGCAAATGCCGGTTACCAGTGGCTTGATCAATACATCCGTAGGACCGAGTTTCTTTGAAGGCGCTGGAACATCCTCGACACGAATATCTTTTGCCGCGTGAAATCTTACTGCCTTCATAGCACTTGCCCCTGCAATTTGATCATTTCTAGGCGGCCTTACCATCAATAGTGTTCGCATGCTGTCTCAGATGACCAGCACGTAGCGTCACAAGATATGCGGCGCTGCTGGCTACATGAGCTTGTGTTGAACGCTGGCCATAAAGTGTGGTTAGGCTGGGTTCACTGTTTGGCCGGCAATCATCACTTAAACCAATTGATTTGCCATTCTTTATGCTTAGCGCATCTCCCGTCGCCGCGATCCCTGTAGCGCATTCAACGCTTTGGCCGCTACCCAGTGATTGACCATTCTTTCCACGCATCAAAGCAACCCAATTCGGGGCTTGAGCGTTCGTAAAGGCATTTGGATTTGGCAAAATGACTATCATGTGGGTACCCTAACGAAATGGCCTCATTTGAAAGTATTGAAAATTCTCATTTTGATAATTTTTTAAAAAACAATCACAATCGATATTGTCATGTTGAGACTTAGTCGAAATGTGAAGTAAACTTTATGACCGCACTTAAAAATCAATCGGCTGCTAGATCCAATGATGATATTGGAACGCAAACTCGCCTTGAACTTTATCGTCTGCAAGTCGAAATCCGCGATTGCGAAAAACGCGCTTATGATCTTTTCCTGCAGAACCTAATCAAAGGCACAAGTCACCTGTCACTTGGCCAAGAGGCAGTAGCGGCGGGCTTTGGTGTGGCCATGCAGAAGGGTGACAAGTCATTCTGCACCTATCGTGGTCATGCTCACACTTTGGCGCGCGGCGTCCCAATGGAGGGCATGCTCGGCGAATTGATGTTGCGCGATATTGGTTTAATGCGCGGCAAGGGCGGTTCCATGCACCTTACGTCCGTTGAACATGGAGTGATGGGTTCTTATGCCATCATCGGCGCACATTTGCCGATTGCCTGCGGGTCCGCTTGGCGGGCGCAATATCTTGGCGAAAAGGACGTTTCTGTCTGCTTTTTCGGCGATGGAACCACAAACATTGGCGCGTTTCATGAAGCCTTGAATTTCGCAGCGATTTGGAAATTACCAGTGGTATTCGTGTGCGAGAACAATCTTTATATGGAATACACGCCGATCCACGAAGTCACTGCGGTGCATAACCCGGCAGGCGACCGCGCTTCCGCCTATGGTCTGGAAAAAATTGTAATCGATGGCAATGACGCTGACGTGGTCTACCGCACAGCCAATGCCGCAATTGAGAAAGCTCGCAATGGGGGTGGGCCCTCGCTAATCGAGTGCCTCACCTACCGCCATTCCGGTCATTCTCGCGCTGATCCGGCAAAATATCGACCCGAAGGCGAACTCGAAAAATGGATGGAGCGCGACCCGTTGAAAATTTATAAACAGCGCTTGGCTGAATTTGGCATTTCCGGAGACGCCGCGCGCGCGATCGAAGTCGAAAGTATGCGTAAAGTTGAAGTGGCAACGGAACTTTGCAAAGCCTCTCCCTCTTGTCCGGTTGAACTCCTGACCGCAGATGTTTATGCGGATGGAGGCTGGACATGGCGGAACTAAGTTATCGCGATGCCGTAATACGCGGCATTAGCCAGGAAATGGAACGCGACAAAAATGTTGTGTTCCTAGGTGAAGACGTGGCTAAAGCGGGAGGAGTCTTTAAGGCGACCGCTGGGCTTTATGAAAAGTTCGGCCCGCTACGTGTCCGAGATACGCCAATATCTGAACAGGCCATTCTTGGCGCGGCCATGGGTGCGGCCATGACAGGACTTCGCCCTATCGCAGAAATCATGTTTTCGGATTTTATTGCCGTTTGCTTTGATTACATCGCCAACGAAATGCCAAAGATTGGTTACATGACTAACGGACAGATCAGATGTCCTTTGGTGATCCGCACTGGCAATGGCGCAGGCGTACGCTTTGGCGCGCAACATTCCCAATCGGTCGAAAACTGGACAATGATGATCCCGGGCCTCAAAGTTGTGGCCCCTTCATCACCCGTCGATGTAGTGGGCCTCATGGCCGCTGCTATTCGCGATAACAACCCGGTAATTTTCCACGAACACAAGGCGCTTTACGCAACCAAGGGCGAGGTTCCTGATGGTGAAATCCTTGACACACTGGGTACAGCCAAAATCCTGCGCCCCGGCAAAGACTGCACGATCTTAGCACTCGCTATGATGGTGCACCGCGCTTTGGAAGCGGCGGAAATTCTCGCACGTGATCACGGCATCGACGCCGAAGTCGTAGACGTTCGCTCCTTGGTCCCGCTTGATACCCAAACAATCTTAGGCTCCGTCGCCAAGACAGGACGGTTGTTCACGGTCGAAGAAAATCCGCGGCTTCTTGGTTGGGGCGCCGAGATTGCGTCGATAGTCGCTGACGAAGCCTTTTGGGATTTGGACGGGCCGATCGTGCGCATCACCACACCGCATATTCCTTTGCCGGCGGCAGATCATCTTGAAGACCTAGCGCTGCCCAATGCAGCCCGCATCGTCGACAAGATTGTCCGTGTGATGAACGGTTAGACCATGGCCAATACAATCATAATGCCGCAACTGGGCGAAACGGTTGCTGAAGGGAAAATCCTCACTTGGTTCAAGGCCGTGGGTGATGACATCAAGATAGGTGACAGACTTTTCGAAGTCGAAACCGACAAGGTGACCGTTGAAGTTGAGGCAATCATTGCCGGCAAGTTGACTGAAGTCAAAACTTTTAACGGGGCAAGCGCAAAGGTGGGAGTGACCGTGGCCATCATCGATGGCGAAGCCCCATCGCCGAAACCTACGCATTCCGCAACCACACTTAAACCTGCCACCCCACAGGGTTTTTCGGCATTCGAAGAAGTGCTTACGCCCACCGATCAGTTCGGCGGTGCCAAGGGACCAGATGGTATTCGCATAACACCGCTGGCGCGTCGCTTGATTGCGCAGCGTGGCATTGATGTAAATGCTTTGTCGCGCGATGTTGCGGCCAAGGGTTTGCGTCGGATTAAAGTAAACGATGTGCTCGCATTTACGCCAACAACGGCCGCGTCATCCTTACCTGCGCCATCACAAGTCCAATCCTATAGCGGCGATGTGGTTACACTGAATAATATCCGGCAACGCACTGGAGAAAAGCTGGCGGAAAACTGGCGCACCATACCGCACGTGTTTCAAGCCATCGACGTTGATTTCACAGATATTGAAATTATACGAAGCGGGCACAAGGAACGCTTCAAAGCAGAAAATGGGTACTCACTCACCTATCTACCATTTATAGCCCGAGCCGTATGCATTGCATTGCAAGCCTTTCCGTTGATCAACGCCCGCTTTGACGGGAAGGCTTTGACAATCTTGAGCGATATCAATCTTGGCATTGCCGTTGATCTCAATCACAACGGCCTTGTGGTTCCGGTGGTACATTCGGCGCAAGACTTTACTTTGCAGGGGCTGGCCAAGGCCATAAGGCGTCAAGTCGACAAGGCGCGCACCGGCAAGATGATCGCTGCCGATATGAGCGGTGGCACGTATTCAATCACCAACAACGGCGCATTTGGCACAAGCTTTACAACACCCATCATCAATGCCCCGCAGGTGGCCATTTTGTCATCTGACGCCATTCGCAAAAGACCTGCCGTGGTCACGACGGATCAGGGTGATTTCATAGCGCCGCGCTTGATTGGCACATTGGGCCAGAGCTTCGATCATCGCGCCTTCGACGGCGCGTATGCAGCTGCGTTCTTGTCAAAACTCAAAGAGATAGTCGAAAACAAACATTGGGCCGAAGAGCTAGGAGCGCACAAATGAAATACAATAGTCCTTATGCTACTGCTTCATGGGGCCAGATGGGCAAGGATTGGGAAGAAGGGATTGACTACAGCCGGATGTCGAAAGAGCGCTTGGCCAAGGCGCAAATCGCAGTGCGCAATGCAGGCCTTGGCGGCGTGTTGTGCTTCAACTTCGATAATATCCGCTACATCACAGCAACCCATATCGGCGAATGGGCCCGCGACAAGTTTTTCCGCTACTGCCTCTGCCCCGCTGAAGGCTCTCCCTTCCTGTGGGACCCGGCCCCTCCCGCCAAACGCATCTCATCACCCTGGATTAAGGATAATGTTGCGGCACCCATCACCACCATGCAAGGCGCTATCCCCCCAAGCCTTGGCGTGAGCCAAGATTTCGCCAAACAGATCAAAAAGGCGCTTGTGCATTACGGCATCGCCAACATGCCGCTGGGCATCGACATCATGGAACTTGGCATGCTGCGCGCCCTTGAGGCTGAAGGGATTGAAGTGGTAGATGGCCAGCAGGCCATGCTGGATGCGCGCGAAGTCAAAACCGGCGATGAAATCGAACTGTTGAAAATGGCCGCCGGCATGGTGGATGCCACCTATGTTGATATTGCCCGCGCAATCCGTCCCGGCACCAAAGAGAATGAACTGGTGGCGATTGCCAATGACCGCTTGTTCCGCATGGGCTCTGAACGCGTAGAATGTGTGAACTCTGTATCAGGCCGCCGTGGCCGCCCGCATTCGCACACGTTTTCTGACCGCATGATCCAGCCCGGCGATATGATTTTCTTGGACATCATGCACAGCTTCAACGGTTATCGCACCTGCTACTATCGCACCTTCATTTGCGGCCAGCCTAACAACCACCAGATCGAGGCTTATGAAACGGCATCCAAATGGCTTTCCGCTTCCATGGATATGATCCGCCCTGGCGTGACACCTGATGAAGTGGCCGCCGTTTGGCCTGATGCCCATGAATTCGGCTACAAGAACGAAGAGGAAGCCTTCCTGCTGCAATATGGCCACGGCGTGGGCATGTCACTTTGGGAACGCCCCATCTTCTCCAAACGCTTCAAAGGCCAAGACAAGCCATTGAAGGAAGGCATGGTTTTTGCGCTTGAAACTTGGAAGGGCTCCAATGACGGCACCGGAGCTGCGCGCATCGAAGAAGAAGTTGTCGTCACCAAAGATGGCTGCGAGATCATCACCAATTACCCTTCAGATCATCTTATCTCGTGTGGTCTGCCGGGTTGCGAAGTTGTGGGATACTAGGCCGTTATGCCACTCAATCATTCCGTCCGCATTCCTGTCACAATTGTCACTGGTTTTTTGGGCAGTGGCAAAACCACATTGATCAATGCCGGGCTGAAATCGCCTGACCTGGCAAAAACGGTCGTGGTGGTCAATGAATTTGGCAATGTGGCACTGGACCATCTGCTCTACACCAGCAGCAATGACGCAGTTGTGGTGCTCGAAAATGGCTGCCTGTGTTGCACAGTGCGTACCGATCTCATCGCGACAATGAACAGCCTCTATCATGATCGTGCAAGAGGCGATCTTCCGGACTTTAACAATGTGGTCATTGAAACCACGGGTCTGGCTGAGCCGGGGCCTGTTATTCAGGCCTTTCTGTCGGAGCCGACATTAGACGGGCTTTACCGCGTGGTGAATGTGGTAACCGTGGTTGATGCGGTAAATTGGGAAGAAACCGCGCTGCGCCACCATGAAGCGCTCAGACAAGTGGCACTGGCGGATGATGTGCTCATCACAAAAATAGATCTTAAGGGCGAAGATAGTTACGCGCAACTCAGCGCGCAATTACAGTCCATGAACCCCGCAGCCAAAATTGTGAGGGCAGATTTTAGTGTTGAAGCCATCGCCCCTTTGCTGATGCACGAGGGTTTTGATGCAGCAGATAGCATGGCAAATCCCACAGAGTGGTTATCAATTGCAGCCTATGAATCTCACGCCCAAAAAATCAAAGAACAGCATGACGTCAAAGACCATCACATGCATGCCGATGACGTTACCCATCATATTTCTACAAAGGGTATCGAGAGCTTTGTGCTCACCCGCGCCAACCCCATAACACGCGAGGAGTTGCAATTTTTGCTTGATGGCATCGGTGAAAATCTCGGCACCGGCCTGCTGCGTGTCAAAGGCTTGATCAATATTTTGGAAGAGCCCGGCAAACCAGCTGTGGTGCAAGGCGTGCAGCACTTGCTGCATAATGTTACTTGGTTGGAAAAATGGCCAACAGCCGATGAGCGCACCCGCGTGGTGTTCATTACGCAAGGCATCGCCCGCAACAAGCTTGAAGAAATTATTGAAGTGCTTGACCGCATGAGCAAACGTACCTTCGAAGCACGTGAACGCGGGCGGATGGCGCGTGAAGCTGCGCTTCAGGCCTAGATGACGGAAGAGACAACATGATGAGCAACGCTGCGGACATGCGTGTTGGTTTTGTCGGGCTCGGCAAAATGGGCACGCCCATTTGCAAACACATTTATGCCGAAGGCTTTGATGTAACTGCCTATGTCCGCAATGATGCAGGCCGCGCTAATGCCGCGGCGATTGGGGTAAACTTTACACATTCCTTGGCCGGAGTTGCCTCAATCGCAGATGTGGTAATGAGCGCTGTTACCGATGATCAAGCCATGCTCGATATCGTGCTGGGATCGGACGGGCTTGCCTCCCACATGAAACAGGGCAGCACCTTAATTGAAACCAGTACGGTTTCCCCGAGTGCATCCGAAAAGGTTGCGCAAGTGCTGTCCGCCGCGGGCATAGACTATCTACGCTGCCCGCTGTCCGGCTCCACCGCGAGCGCTGAAGCGCGCCAGTTAACAGTTCTTGCCTCCGGCACTCGCAACTGCTTCGACAAATCCCTGCCGGTGCTGCAGTGCTTTTCCGCCAAGCAATACCATGTGGGGGAAGGTGAGCAGGCGCGCTACCTAAAGCTGGTTTTGAACACAATGGTTGGCGCAATGGCTGCTTTATTGGCCGAGGCACTTTCCATAGGGCGCAGCGGCGGCCTAGACATGGCCACTATGCTCGAAGTGGTAAACAACAGCGCAGTCGCATCGCCGCTCATTCGCTACAAGACCCAGATGATGATCGACGACAATTATGCGCCAGCATTTCCGGTCACCGGCATGATGAAGGACTTTGATATCGCGCTCGCAGTCGCACGCGAACAGGGCATTCCTCTGCCCTTGCTCTCGCACATCCGGCAAGACTATGAGGCCGCTTTTACGGGCGGGGCAGGCAACCAAGACTTTTTCATTCTGGTAAAACAGCTGGCCGACGCGCAGAAGTCGCGAAATGCCCCCTGATTTCGATACTATTGTTATCGGGGCAGGAGTAATTGGCTTAGCAGTTGCCCGCAAACTCGCAATTGAAAGCAAAGAGGTGCTAGTCGTTGAAAAGGCCAACGCCATCGGCACCGCCACGTCTTCCCGAAATTCCGAAGTCATCCATGCTGGCATCTATTACAAACCTGAAAGCTTGAAGGCAAAGCTTTGCGTTGACGGCAAGAAATTGCTTTATCAGTTTTGCTCGGAATCGGGTGTTGAAGCGCGTGCCATTGGCAAACTAATAGTCGCACAGACGTCAGACCAAATCCCGCAGATCGAAGCACTGCAGGCCAACGCACTCAAAAACGGCGTCACCGATTTGCAGTGGTTAACAGGAGCGCGAGCCACGCGTCTTGAGCCCGCCTTGCGGTGTGCGGCAGCTTTGCTTTCGCCCTCCACCGGGATCGTGGACAGTCAAAACTTCATGCTGGCGCTACTGTGTGACGCCGAAAACAATGGCGCAACTATCGCCCTCCATACTAAGCTTGTTTCAGGTGCTGCCGACGGGAACTGCATCGGCGTCCTACTGCAGGGCGTGGACGGCTCAACAACACGTCTTGCAGCGAGATCAGTTATCAATTGCGCCGGCCATGGTGCGCACGCAGTTGCAGCAGCTATTTCCGGTTTCGACTTGCGCCATTTACCCCCTCGTTTTCTGGCAAAGGGCAGTTATTGCAATGTTGCTGGAAAGTCGCCCTTTGCGCATCTCATTTATCCGCTACCTGTAGCCGGAGCACTTGGAATTCATGTCACTTTGGACATCGAGAGCCGTGCTCGATTGGGACCAAACATCGAATGGGTAGATGAGGAAAACTATGCCGTTTCAGAGTCTATAGTCTCTGAATTCGCACGTGCCTGCGAAGGTTTTTGGCCTGATGTGCGCAATCGCGAACTAACGGCATCTTACGCAGGCATTCGTCCCAAAATTCACGGGCCAGACGCGGCCGGAGCTGATTTTCTCATCCAGGGACCGAGCAAACATGGCGTCAAGGGATTGATCAACCTTTTCGGCATCGAGTCCCCCGGCCTCACGTCATCACTTGCAATTGCAGATCATGTTTTGGGTTCGATGGATCGCCTCTGACTGCAGGCCGCCGGCGCCATAGTTGACGGGTCCGCACTATTGTGAACTGCGACCTTTGAGTATTTTCAATTCATTGGAACACGAGGCGCACAAAATGACACGAACCTATTCTCAGTTAAGTGATGATGAGCGACGAAAGTTGGAACAATGCCGCGTTGCCAAAATTGGTATTGATGTGATTGCCGAGAAACTTGGACGCCAACGCTTAACGATCTTTCGTGAACTGAAGCGCAATCGCTTTCAGGATATCATCATGCCGCACATAACGAGTTACTTCTTCATGGTAGCGAAGATGAAGTCGGCAACACGCCGTGCCGAGGATTGCAAATTGGTCCGCCATACTGACCGTCAAGGTTTGATCATAGAGCGCATCAAGGCTGGGTGGACACCGGAGCAGATTGCCGGCCGAATACGTTTGGAAAATGCACCTGTTCGAGTCTGTCAGGAGACGATTTTTCGGTTCGTCTATTCTGAAGAAGGACGCAAATAGGATCTATGATGGTATCTGCCTGAGCACCTTAGAAAGCGTCGCAGGCGGGCAGCACGCAAACGCCCTGCTCCTAAATTCAAGAAAGAAAACAGTTTGGTCATTGGGAGGGGTATCTACATCTTGATCTAATCGCCAAGGTTGAAATTCGACGGCCCTGACAATTCTGGTGGCTATTCATAAGGACGATTTTATCCATAAACCACGCCGTCGTTTGGCTAGCCGAATTCGAACTAAACTCATAAGCTCGCCTCAGTGTTTACATTTTTTTCAACAACCTAGCTCACGCATTAAGGTATTGAATAAACTCAAGGCATTTTCCTTCAAATGCCATGAGTTGCAATGGTGACAGCGGGTGGCAGATACTGGACCCTCGCTGGTTATATTATGAAGTTTTTGAGCGGCGACAGGCAGCCTGCAATAGCACTTGATCCACTTTTATGACGTAGAAACTGTCATTCGGCTTATCGTTATTCTCGTCAATGCGGATGCGCTTTTTAAACCGTTTGCCATCACCAAAGTGTAGCAAACCCAATTCGTCGAGACGCTCAACAAGTCCGTTTTCTTTCGGAAAGAGGGATGTCAGTTTAGAGGTTGGAATGCTAAGCCGCAGTTGGTTCTTGACGTCTATACCAAACCCGTCGAACTCCGCAAACTCTAGATCAGACAACTCCACTGGCTCTTTGCCGCTCTTTATCAACAAGAACCGCTTCGTCTTGTCACGAAGCAGATCTTCAATGACTTCTGATGCAAGTTTTGGTTCACGAGCGGTGCTAGAATCGTTGTAATGTGCCAAGCATTAACAAGCGGTGGGAGGAAACTTCCCCACTCTTCCATTTTTCAAAAGACCAAAGTTTTTTGCCATACACCCAGCGGCATAGGCGAGAGCGAAGGGTTTTGCTCTCCGCATTTCTAGCTCGGATTTCTGATCAGCCCAAGCCTTTTCTAAGAATTGGTTGAATCGTGCTTTGAGGTAGCGCAAGAATCCTTCCCAATCAGAATTGGCCGCTTTTAAAGTACGGCGAATGAAAGCCTCACTGAGAACCCCATAATGCTGGTTGGATACCAAACGAATATGCCCAAGCGCATCAGAGATAGATTCGAAGTCTGCTGGCACCGATTCAAAAAAGCCTGTTTCTCTGTCTGGCAACGGGATCGAGAAAAGTCTGACATCTGCCGCGGCAGACGCTTGTGCAGATTCAGCGATGTAGCTCGATAGCGAGTCATTTGAAGACGACAGAGCAATCGTATCGAAGGGCAAGCTAACAGTTCCGTCCATTCTGCTTTTTGTTCGCCCAAGAGAAATGCGATGCACGACGTTGAAGATATTCTCAGCCCGTTGCTGTTTGGATTTGCCGGCGGCGGTGGCCTCGTCAAGAATTAGAAGACGATTGTGAAACTGAGGCCCCATGAGCTTGAGTGCATTTTCCGTTCCGTTCCATGACTGAGCGTATCCGAGTTTCCCTGGCCCTCCGCCCCAAACTGAGCCAGCTAGCTGGACCACCAAGGTGGATTTCCCGCTCCTTACCAAGCAGATGACCGGTCTCAGTGGAGTGATGAAAAGACCAGGGCCGAAACCGACGTCATTAAAACCCGGCTGACAAAGACCATTGAGCAGACCCTAGCCGATGATCCTTATTCTCAAGCTGTCTTTTCAGTCTTGTTGCGCTAAGCGATAAAGGAAGCCGAAGCCCTCTTCGATCATCCGAATAAACAGTACATTCTATTCAAAGACTTGGAAGCGCAGGCTGCCAAACGACAGAATCCGAATGTGCCAGACCGTTTCGGCGAGAACATTTTTGCCAAAGCATTCTTCGGACTTTTCCCGCTCGTTCTGGGTGAGGAGCAAGCCCGTGATCGCGGCGAAGATTGGCTTGTGAATGAAGCGCTGCATATTGATGGTGTCGTCCACGAGGCCGTCGCGACCCATTCAATCAACCCAGCAAACATCGAGGCGGATATCCGAACAAAACTGCTGCCGCGTTTTTTTCGCTTCATTGGGCGGCCTTGCAATGGCGCAGGTGATGGTTGATCGTATTATCGAGATTGTCCGATTGGGTGTGAACCGTGGCACTCTCTGACCTTGAGCGTTTCGTGCTGCATTATGGCGATGAGCGCATTCCTTATGCTGTAACTGTCAACGCCAATCGGCGCGAGCGCGTCGGTATCGACGTTCTCCCCGATGGTTCCGTCAGCGTGGAAGCACCAGCGGGCGCCACCGCTGAGGCAATAGCAAAGGCCGTCCAGAAGCGAGCACGGTGGATTGTATCTCATGTATCGGACGCCAAGAAGCGGTTTGAGCACGTCCTGCCGCGTGATTATGTGAGCGGAGAGCAAATTCTATATTTGGGGCGTCGCTACAGCTTGAAAGTGGTGCAGGTGCTAAGGGGCAAGCGCTCAATCAAGCTCAAGGGTGCGCTTCTGTTGGTTGAAACCGACAAGATCGAAAAGTCGGTCATCCGCGCAAGGGTTAGAGCTTGGTATCGTGTTAAGGCACGGGATTACTTGGCAGGCAGAATTGAGGCGATATCCAAGACTCTGCCTTGGGCGCTAGATACCCGTCAGTTTCGTCTCCTCGAAATGAAAACTCAATGGGGAAGCTGTGCCACAGGCGGAACCGTTACCCTGAATCCATTCCTCGTCAAAGCGCCGCGCGACTGCATCGACTACGTGCTTACCCATGAGCTTTGTCATCTCAGGGAGCACAATCACAGCCCGGCATTTTTTCATTTATTGAGCCGAGCGTTGCCAAACTGGGAGGCGACCAAGGCCCGCTTGGATCAAATGGCTGAGTTGATCTTAAACGACTGAATCATTCAAATGTGCTATAAAATGAGCGGGCTGTCACAGGTCTGCATAATGCAACTCATTGAGAGGTAAAGAAAATCCCCACGTATCCCGTATTCCTGCTTACTATGTGCTTACTGGAATAAATTCTTGTAAAGTGCAATCTGGCTAAGTCATTGAAATCATTGGTGCCGCTTATGTGACTCGAACACACGACCCCATCATTACGAATGATGTGCTCTACCAACTGAGCTAAAGCGGCACTTGTCGCCGATTTAATCGGCACTGACCAAGTTTGCAAGCCAAATCGGTTAGCTTATCCCGTGCAAATCTTGGCCTTTGCCGCCGCATATTCAGTTGCCAGTCGCTCCACCAATTCCGCCGTCGGCACCACGGATTTGACAGCTCCAATGCCTTGGCCTGCGCCCCAAATATCCTTCCACGCTTTGGCGCCGCCCGTTGTAGCGGCGGCAAAGTCCATTTTGGATGGGTCAGCTACCGGCAAATGCGCGGGATCCATTCCAGCTTTCTCAATTGAGCCCTTGAGATAATTGCCGTGTATGCCGGTAAAATAGTTGGAATAAACAATGTCAGACGCGCCGGACTGGGTGATCATTTCCTTATAAGCATCCACCGCCCGCGCCTCATGTGTGGCAATAAAAGCGGAGCCAATATAGGCATAATCCGCGCCCATCGCCTGCGCGGCCAGCACCGCGCCACCATTGGCAATCGCGCCGGATAGCAAGAGCGGCCCGTCAAACCATTCGCGAATTTCTTGGATAAGCGCGAACGGTGACTGCGTGCCCGCGTGTCCACCTGCGCCAGTGGCGACGGCAATCAGCCCGTCAGCACCCTTTCGAATAGCACTGTTGGCATGGCGGTTGTTGATAATATCATGCAGCACAATACCGCCCCACGAATGCACCGCGCCGTTGACTTCCGGAACTGCGCCGAGCGAGGAAATTACAATCGGCACTTTGTATTTACCGCACATCATCAAATCATGTTCGAGCCGGTCATTGGATTTATGGACAATCTGATTGACCGCAAATGGCGCTGAAAGATTATCAGGATTGGCTTTGTCATGGGCGGCCAGCGCCTCGGTAATTTCGGCCAGCCATTCATCCAGCTGACTGGCGGGACGAGCATTGAGCGCGGGAAACGAGCCGACGACTCCGGCCTTGCACTGCGCAATCACGAGAGCCGGATTTGAAATGATGAACAGCGGTGCGGCAAAAACCGGAAGACGGAGGCGGCCTGCTACCAGTTTGGACAGTTCCATGCGCTTATTCCATTCATTGGTAATATTTACGTTTACGTCAATATTTCCAGCCTCACGCGCGAAATGTCAAGCCTCTTGTGGCGATATGATTTATGGCGGCCAAATCAAATTCAGCCTTTGGCGAAACGGGTTTCAGGTCGCTTGGCTGCGAGATAAATATGCGAAATCAGCGTCATAGGGAGCGCCAATTGATAAATCCTTTGCAGTTCATCCCGTTTTCTTTATGACGTGTGGCAAGGCGCATTAACCAAACTGCTTTGCTTTGGGTTTGGTGCTGTGAATTTTACGCGGTGAGGGCATAGTGGATCCAATTGAAAAAGCCATCCGGAATGCGCTTGAAAAGGGCAACCCCGTCGATGCTTCGTTTCGCCAGCGTGTCTATGCCTCGGCAGAAGCCGCGCTCGGTCGCTCATTGAGCGCTCAACAGAATGTGACCGAAACACAGAAGTCACAGCGCATAGCAAATTTGCGCACCATTGCTCGATCGATAGAATCCGAGTTTCAGCCGGCGGTCGAGCCCGTGCGAGCACCCACGCCGCAGTCTCAGAAGCGAGAAGATTGGTCAGTCGCGCCGCCAGAGCGCAATGCCGCTTCCACCCAGCCGCGCACCCCTGCCGTCGCGGCACCAAAACAAGATCAGAAAATTGCTGAGACGAAGCCCAAAAAACGCTCCGGCTCCGGTGGGGTTTTGCGCGGCCTGCGCAACCTTATTATTTTTCTTGCCCTCATTGCACTCGCACTATTTCTGGCGTGGAAATATTGGGCGGCAGCCTTGGTACCAAAGGAATTTGGCGGCATGGCAGATAAATCTGACCTCAGTACCTCGCAAAGTTCTGGCGCATCGCCAGCTAAGAAATTGGGAAAAGCGTCGGCGACTGACGATAGCTGGATTAGCGTTTTCGCACCGTCCGATTCGGCGTCGGTTGATGTTTCCGACGGCCTGACAGCAGAATTGCAAGGCGCTGGTGCGGATCAGCGTTTGCGTCTCGTTCCATCGACAAAGAACGGTGCCAAGACTGGCGCGACGTTCGAGGTTGGCCGTGGCATATTGGAAAAGCTACGCGGCAAAAAAGTGGTGTTTGATATCTTCGCCAAGGCCGATGAAGGCGCGGCGGCAGAAATGACAGTGTCTTGCGATTTGGCGGGCATGGGTACGTGCCAGCGCACGCGGTTCCATTTGGAAAGTCAGCCGGGCGATAATTTGCTGGTGATGCAATTGGCCGACAACGGCCCCGAAGCCAGCGGCACGCTGACCATCTCGCCTGATATTGAAGGCGCAAGCCATCCCGTGGAAATTTACAGCATCCGAGTCCAAGTAGCACCGTAGTCGCCTGCCATTGCCTCTTGTGTATAGCCTCGTTGAAACGCATAAACTTGTCGTGTGAACGGGAATCGCAATTGTTTGGGGTGGATACTGAATGCAAAGCGATGCCCCCACTTCTGGCCTACCTAAGCGCTTCACCGACTGGTTTGCCGCCAAGGGCTGGCAGCCGCGCCACCATCAAATCGAGTTGCTGGCGCAGGTGGAGAATGGCAACAGCGCGCTCCTCATAGCCCCAACGGGTGCGGGTAAAACGCTCGCCGGATTTTTGCCAACGCTGGTGGATTTATCCCAGCGCAGGCCAAAAAAGCTAGGCGCGATGCCGCCCGGTATTCACACCATCTATATCTCGCCGCTCAAAGCGCTGGCCGTCGATATTGAGCGCAACCTTGCCAAGCCGGTTTCTGAGATGGGTCTGAGTATCAATATTGAGACCCGCACCGGTGACACACCGCTGCACAAGCGCCAACGCCAAAAATTGGTTCCGCCGGACGTGCTTCTCACCACACCAGAGCAGTTGGCACTGCTGCTGTCAGCCCGCGATGCAGGCCTGTTTTTCGGTGATCTGAAATATGTTGTGCTGGATGAATTGCACTCCCTGATAACATCAAAGCGTGGGCATCTATTGTCCCTTGGATTGGCGCGGCTTCATCGATTGCGGTCTGAATTGAAAACCATCGGTCTCTCGGCCACGGTGTCTGATCCCGATGAGTTGTGCCGCTGGCTGGTGCCACAAGGTGTTATACCAAATCGCGCGGCGCTGGTGACGGTGGCAGATGGCGCACAGCCTGATATTCGCATTCTCAAAACCAGCGAGCGCATCCCGTGGGCTGGCCATTCCGCACGACATGCGATGGGCGAAATTTATCAAGAGATCGGCAAACACGCGACCACGCTGCTGTTCGTGAACACCCGCAGCCAAGCGGAACTACTGTTCCAAGAACTCTGGCGCATCAACGAAGAGTCGCTGCCGATTGCGCTGCACCATGGTTCGCTTGATGCTAGCCAGCGCCGCAAGGTGGAAGAGGCGATGGGACAGGAAAAGCTGCGCGCTGTCGTCGCCACCTCGACACTGGATATGGGCATAGACTGGGGCAATGTGGACCTTGTGGTGCATGTCGGCGCGCCAAAGGGTGCAAGCCGTTTGGCCCAGCGCATCGGCCGCGCCAACCACCGCTTGGATGAACCCAGCAAGGCGTTTCTGGTTCCGGCAAATTGTTTTGAAGTGCTGGAATGCCAAGCCGCCATCAACGCCAACTATGTACGTGCGCAAGACACGCCACCACTGGGTGACGGCGCGATAGATGTGCTGGCGCAGCACATACTGGGCATGGCCTGCGCAGAACCGTTTGATGCCGACGAACTTTTTGGCGAAGTTACATCGGCACTGGCGTATCATGCGATGGACCGTGATACCTTCGACAAGGTTCTGCAATTTGTTGCCACCGGTGGATACGCGCTGAAGGTCTATGAGCGCTACGCCCGCATCCGCCAACAGACAGATGGCCGCTGGCGCGTTTCCAACCCGATGTTCGCCAAACAATACCGTCTCAATGTCGGGACGATTATTGAACACCCCGTGCTCAATGTCCGGCTGGTGCGACAAGGGCGCGGCGCGAAATCTATGGGGGGTATGGCTCTCGGCAAGGTCGAGGAATCCTTTGTCGAAATGCTCAGTGTCGGCGACACGTTTTTGTTTTCCGGTGAAGTGTTGCGCTTCGAGGGTATCCGCGAAAACGAATGCTATGTTTCTAAAGCCCATCATCTCGATCCAAAAATCCCTGCATACGCCGGGGGCAAATTTCCACTTTCGACCTATTTGGCGGCGGGCGTTCGCGCCATGTTGGCAGACCCGCACCAATGGTCTGTCTTGCCAGACCAAGTGCGCCATTGGCTGGAGGTACAGCAGGAAAAATCCATGCTGCCACCAGCAGGCGAGATGTTGGTTGAGTTGTTTCCGCGCCAAGAGCGATACTATCTGGTGGCCTATCCGTTCGAAGGCCGCATCGCCCATCAGACTTTGGGAATGTTGCTAACGCGCCGCTTGGAGCGGATGGGCGCAGGCCCACTCGGCTTCGTTGCCACGGACTATTCCATCTGCATTTGGGGTATCCGCGATATGGCCCGCATGATCGAGCGCGGTGAATTATCGCTCAGCAAATTATTTGATGAGGATATGCTGGGCGATGATTTGGAAGCCTGGCTTGCCGAAAGCTTTTTGATGAAACGCAGTTTCCGTAATTGCGCATTGATTTCCGGCCTGATTGAAAAGCGCCATCCGGGCAAGGAAAAATCCGGACGGCAGGTCACCGTCTCAGCGGATCTGATTTTTGATGTGCTGCGCGCCCACGAGCCGGACCACATTTTGCTGCGCGCGGCCTATGCCGATGCGGCTACGGGACTTCTCGACATTCACCGCCTGGGCGATATGTTGCGGAGAATAAAGGGTCGAATCACACACATGTCGCTCAATGAAGTTTCACCACTGGCACTGCCAATAATGCTGGAGATAGGCCGTGTGCGTGTCACTGGCGGCGCCGAAGATGACATTTTGCGCGAGCTCTCCAATGCGATCTTAGAAGGCCATAGCTGACAATGAGCGCCGTGCAACGCCACATAAAAATGCCAACGGAAATTACGTGTGATATCGCAGGCAACGAAGCCGTGCTGGATGTATCCGGCGCTGTCTATTTCCCTGCCGACGAGCTTTTGATCGTTGCGGATATGCACTTGGAAAAAGGCACGGCATGGGCTCGGCGCGGCATTTTTTTGCCGCCCTATGATTCCAAGCTCACGCTACTAGCGTTGAAAAAAGTGCTCGCAAAATTTTCGCCCAAACGCATATTGTTCCTTGGCGATAGTTTCCACGACAAGACAGCCCCATTTCGCCTCCAAACTGTGGAACTTGAAGCACTCAATCAGATAGCCATCACGCAAGAGCTAATCTGGGTGACAGGTAATCACGACCCGCAAATTCCGGATATGATAACAGGCACTTGTTGCGACGAGATTCATGTCGGCGGCCTGCATTTCACGCACATTCCCACAGAAAATTATGAAGCCGAGGGCCAAGTCTCAGGTCATCTCCATCCTGCAGCTCATGTCACAGGCCGTGGCCGCAGCATCCGCCGCCGTTGTTTTATTACAGATGGCAAACGGATGATTGTGCCTGCCTTCGGCGCCTATACCGGTGGGCTGAGCGTCAAAGACAAAGCCTTTGACGGCTTGTTCTATAGGCCCTCAACCCGCATTTTCGTACTGGGCGATGAAGAGGTTTTTCCGATGATGTTGAGAGGTTGAAGAGTGCTATTCTTCGACGTAGTAAACCTCAACCTTGCCCTTTAGCTTCATCAGCATTGAATTGCCGAAGCGATCCTTGGTTTTTCCCCCGACCGCCACACGCACCCAGCCTTCAGATATGCAATATTCTTCGACAGTGGTTTTTTCCACACCGTTGATGCGGATGCCAATTTGGAATGCAAGAACCGCCTCATTGAAATACGGGCTTTTGGGGCTGATGCTCAAATGGTCTGGCAGAGCTGGCTTTTCACTAACAGTCGTCTCGGTCACTGGCGCGATTCCTTTTCAAATTTTCCAATCGCATCTAACCCAAGTTTATCAGCTTGTCGCCCCGCGATCACTCGCCTGCCGTAATTTGGGCACGGCCTTAGTCCTTCTTGAAGATTACCCGACCTAACCAGCCGGTAAACATCGCCAGCGCTACGGCGAACAGGCCGTAATAGAGCGAATATTGATGCGCGATATTATAGATATTTTGCTCAAAGCCTGCCTTCTCAATTTGTAGGCTGGTAGAGCTTTCCTTTATGAAAGCGCCGTTACGGAACAAAAACGCGCGCGCCTTATGTTTGCCCACTGGAACGTTTGTCGGAAGTTTCAACGTGGCACGAAACAGGTTCGGGGATATAAATTCAACCCGCCCTGACTCCTCACTGTAGGTTCCTGCCTTAACGTTCAGTTGCTTTAGCGCATTTACAAAATCCGCTGCCAGAATATTCTTGGTCCGCCCCGTATCAATCAATAGATGTTCAATGCCGAGCGACAGTTTCTTAAAGCTATCGCCGTCGGTAATATCCCGCATCTTACGGGTGGACGAGGCGAGATAAGAAAGCGGCACGAGGTCAAAGTCCGCTGATCGTGTGTTAAGCCACATGCCGAAGACGCGGCTTTTTTGGCGCACGACCAACGGTACTTCCGGCCCTTCGAGCACTACAATAATATCGTAACGCCCCTGCCGCTGTACTTGCGGATCAGTGTTCGTCAGCGCACCAAATATTGTGAGGTCAGCGCCGGAAAAATTGGAGGTGATGGCAATAGTGTCTGTCGAAAGTCCAATTTGGATGGTCTCCGTTGGCAGCTCGCCTTGCGCAAGAGCAAGGGACGCACCGAGGCAGCTAAGCGCACAACCGACAATGAGTGCGCGAACCCGTCTCATGCTTGCGCTGCCGTGCTGCTGATTGTGTAGATGCTATCCGGCGTGACGAACAGGCCGTAGGCAAGGCGTAGCGCGACCGAAATGACCAATAGTGCCAGCAGCGCCCGCAACTGCTCGCCGCGCAATTTTTGTCCAACATTCGCGCCATATTGCGCGCCGGCCACACCGCCGATCATCAAGCAGCTCGCCAGCACCACATCGACGGTGTTGTTCGCGGTCGCATGGATCATGGTCGTGTAGGCCGACACAAATATGATTTGAAACAGTGACGTCCCTACGACTACATTGGTCGGTACTTTCAAAATATAAATCATAGCCGGAACCATAATGAATCCGCCGCCCACGCCCATAATTGCGGAAAGGAAGCCGATAAATATGCCGATTGCAATAACAGGAATGATCGAAATATAGATTCGCGAAACTTCGAAGCGCACTTTGAACGGCAGCCGGTGCACCCATATCTCGCGTGCAGGATTGCCCGTCGCAAGGGCTTCAGTTTCATTTCTGTTGCGCAGCGCTGTGGAAATGCTTTCCCATAGCATCAGCGATCCAACGGTGCCGAGGAACGCCACGTAAAGCAGCGAAATTACGAGATCCAATTGCCCCCAGCGTCGCAGCAACGAAAACACATAGGCGCCAATGGTTGAGCCAATCAGCCCGCCGACCAACAAAACGAGACCAAGTTTGAAATCAATGGTTCGGCGTTTGTAGTGCGCTAGTGCACCCGACAGCGACGTGGCGATAACTTGGTTTGCGCCAGTTCCTACGGCAACAGCCGGCGGAATATTATACAAAATCAAGAGCGGCGTTATGAGAAAACCACCACCGACACCGAACATGCCGGACAAAAAACCCACCGCAGCGCCAATGGCCAGCAGTGTGAATAGATTGACGGATAACTCCGCGATCGGCAGATAAATTCCCAAGCAAATAAACCCGTAAAACTAAGGCAACACCCGCATAAAATACTGGCACCCCTTGAGAGTGCCAGTAAAAGATGAAGGTAACGGAAATACGGCGAAACTAGGCCGGTGAATACGACGATGTGCGGCGCTTAGAGATAAAGCTCAAAATTACTTCTTCACTTTAGCAAGCAATGATTTAACCAGCACTTCATCGACTTCGCCAGTGGAAGGCATTCCATTGGCTTTTTGATAGGCAGCGATTGCCTTCTTGGTCTTAGCGCCCATAGAGCCATCTGGCGCACCGGCGTCATAGCCATTCTGGTTCAAAATGGCTTGAATGTTGCGAATGGCCTTCTTCATATCGACATTGGCAGTTTGTCCGCCATCAGTCTTCCATTCTTCCGGAATCTCAACGACATTCGCCGCAGCAACAACAGGCTTTGCCTTCCAAAGTTCAGTCGTGGCACGCGCCTTTTTCAATTGTTCGGGACGCATGACGTTCGCAATTTCATCCCGCTTGGACGCAGCGTCCTTGTCGCCGGATTTTGCTGTCAGCGCGAACCACTTGTAAGATTCTTCGAGGCTTTGCGGAACGCCTAAGCCCTTTGCGGCCAAGATGCCAAGATTATATTGGCTATCGCTCACGCCAAGTTCAGCGGCCTTCACAAACCACCTGGCAGCGGCATCATTGTCAGCCGGACCGGCTGCGCCGCTGGCAAACAACACGGCTAAATTATGCATGGCGCTGGCATTGCCCTGGTCGGCAGAGAGTTGATAAAGCTCCTTTGCTTTGCCAGCGGAACGTTCGACACCCAAACCCTTTTCGAAGAAGCTGCCGAGGCGGAATTGCGCAGGTGCAAAGCCCTTGTCTGAGGCCTTTTGGTACCATTGCGCGGCAATCTTCAAGTCTTTAGTAACGCCGCGACCATCAGTGTAGCGGCTTGCAATTTCGAACATCGCCTTCGCATCGCCATTGGCAGCAGCTTCACGTAGCGCGATGGGGCCAATATCAGCGGAAGGAAGATTGGCAGATGGGGTTGACGCCATTGGCGTGGCGGCCACATCAGTGGTCGTTGCCGCAGGTTGCA
>JAYTVD010000062.1:0-7015 GCA_043744175.1 Phyllobacteriaceae bacterium | reverse complement strand
TGGCTTTCCGCCGCAGCAGCCATTGCCTCAATCAGTGTGGTGGGAACCAGCATCGGTTTAGGGATGCCGCTTTTGACTGTGATTCTTGAAAACCGTGGCTATTCGGCCTCATTGATTGGCCTCAACACGGCGTTTGCCGGCATCGCCTCCATCATGGCCGCACCGCTGGCCACACCATTTGCCTCGCGGGTTGGCGTGGCGACCGCGATGATTATGACGATGATTTTCGGTGCCGCCGTATTTTCCAGCTTTTTTCTTGTGTCCTCGTTTTCGAGCTGGATTGTACTGCGCTTCGCGCTTCATGCGGCGCTGACTGTGCTGTTCATTCTGTCGGAATTTTGGATCAGCCATTCCACGCCCGCTCGATATCGAGGTCTCGTACTGGGCATCTATGCAACGCTTTTGTCGCTCGGTTTTGCCCTAGGGCCGTACATTTTCTCCAAAGTCGGCAGCCACGGCTATCTACCCTTCGCAATCGGCAGCGCGGTGGTGCTGCTGGCGATTATTCCGGTGGCGCTTGCCTGGCGCGAGAGCCCGGATATCCAGTCGGAAGATCAAGTGCCGTTTTGGCCCTACATCACCAAGGTTCCCACTGCGACCGCCGCCGTGCTGGTCTATGGCGCCGTCGAAACCGGCGGGTTTGCCCTGCTCCCGGTCTATGGCTCAAGGCTTGGCTATAGCGAAGGCGATACAGCCCTGCTGATGACGATGATCGGGGTTGGTAACCTGATGTTCCAAATCCCTCTCGGCCTTCTCAGCGACCGCGTGAAGGACCGCAGGGTGATATTGATTGTTATTGCGGCGCTCGGCCTTGCAGGTGTGCTGCTCATGCCCGCTGCGTCGGGCAATTGGTATATGCTGGCGGGTTTGATGTTCGTCTGGGGCGGCATGATTGCCGGACTTTACACCGTCGGCCTCGCGCATTTGGGCTCAAGACTCAGCGGCCAAGAACTGGCGTCGGCTAACGCTGCTTTCATATTTTGCTATGCCATCGGCATGTTAATCGGCCCCCAAGCCATCGGCGTGGGCATGGATGTCGCGGGTCCGCACGGTTTTGCATGGGCGCTTGCAATATTTTTTACCTTTTATCTCATTGTTGCCCTCACAAGGACCATCTTCACCAACAAGCGGGGTTGACATTCCGCTGACAATCCGTAGTTTCCGGCCAAATTCGTAAAGCCGGTAACCGCCGGTCTGTTGCGTTTAATATGACGCGGTTAAATCCGGCAAGACAGGACAAATAAAATGGCCAAGGCAACGACCATCAAAATCAAGCTGATTTCGACAGCTGATACTGGTTTCTTCTATGTAACGACAAAGAACAGCCGTACCTATACGGAAAAGATGCTTAAGCGTAAGTACGATCCAATGGTACGCAAGCACGTTGATTTCAAGGAAGTGAAGATCAAGTAATTTGATCTCATCATTCTGATAAAACAGCCGCCCGTTTGAGGCGGCTTTTTTGTGGGTTGAATTTCGTTGGCAGAAAATCTCTTCATTTGGCCATCAATACAGCATTTCAAGCGACTTCTCGAAAATTGGGGTCGGCCGGTAGGCATACTCGTTACGAGACTTCCACGCGGGGAAATACCACACCGGCCGACGAGTCCCCACGACCCAGGAGATGCGGCGGACCTGAGCATCATGGGGGCACCGCACTCACAGGAATACGCTACGCGCTGGAGCACAGAAAAATATTGTGACCCAAAGTCAGAAAAAAGCAACTGCTAATTTACGAATAAAAATTCCGGACAAGAATCAATTAGTTGCAAGCGTTTGTTATTACGCAGCCAATTGTACAACGCGGTTGCGTCCGGCATTTTTTGCCTCGTAAAGGCCCCTGTCCGCACGCTTCATCAAATCCGCAACGCCATCCAGCCCCGGCAACAATGTCGAAACGCCGACTGATGTTGTGACGCTGATTGAGCGTCCGCCATTGACCACAAACGGTTCGCTTTCAATGGCAGCGCGTACACGCTCAGCAACTCTGGCAGCCACATCAGCATCTGTATCCGGCATCACCACCACAAACTCTTCGCCGCCATAGCGGCACACCAAATCCGCACCACGCACTTGGCGGCGCAGACGTAGCGCAAACTCGCGCAACACATCATCCCCGCCATCATGGCCGAACGTGTCGTTGATAGTTTTGAACTTGTCGATGTCTGTCATCATGAACGACAAAGGCCGCTTTCGCTGCGTGGCGCGGTCAAACAGGCTCTGCATGTGATTATCGAGATAGCGGCGGTTGTGCAGCCCTGTGAGGCCATCTGTGACCGCCATTTCAATAGTCTGCACCACACTTTGGCGCAGCGCCTCATTGAAGCGCTTGCGGCGCACCTGCGTGCGCAAACGCGCCACCAATTCTTGCGGGTCCACAGGGCGCACGACAAAATCATTCACGCCAAGTTCAAGCCCGCGCATGATGCGATCATCTTCGCCGGGTTCCGCAATGAGCAATATTGGCAAAAAGCGTGTGCGATCAAGTGAGCGCAGCTGCGAGCAAATGCGAAGCGGATCAAAATTAGCAAATGCAGTTGTTATCAAAACGCAGTCGTAGTTCTTTTCAACCGCTTGGAAGAAGCCAGCCTGCGGGTCTTGCGTCATATCAACCAGAAACTCGCCAACAAGCGCCTTGGCGATACGCTCCGCAGATGATTGGCGCTCATCAATGATGAGTAGCCGCGCCTTGCCTTGCGCCTCACCGAGCTTGCCGCTGAGCAATTCATCAATGCCAATCGCCCGTGTGGTAGCGGCGCGAAGGCGCAATTCATCGGTCAATGTCTTCAAGCGCACCAGTGACTTTACGCGAGACATCAGTGCCAAGTCATTGACAGGCTTCGTTAAGAAATCATCGGCGCCAGCCGTTAGCCCGCGAATACGGTCTGCCGGTTGGTCCAGCGCCGTAACCATGACAACGGGCACATGCTGAGTGGCGGGGTCCGCCTTTAGACGCGTGCAGACTTCAAATCCGTCCATGCCCGGCATCATAATATCGAGCAAAATCAAATCAATGCCGCCCTGCTCGCAGATTGCCAGCGCATCCGGACCATTGGTAGCCGTCACAACTTCAAAATATTCCGCAGTCAGCCGCGCTTGCAGCAATTTCACGTTTGCCGGAATATCATCAACAACCAGAATTTTCGCGGTCATACGTTAGCTCCCTCTATCTTAGGCGTCGCCAAGATAGGATTTGATCGTCTCAACAAATTTAGAGACCGAGATAGGTTTGGAAATATAGGCTTCGCAGCCACCCTGACGGATACGCTCCTCATCGCCCTTCATGGCAAATGCGGTGACGGCAATGATGGGAATACGATGCAATTTATCATCGTCTTTGATCCATTTGGTCACTTCAAGGCCGGAAACCTCCGGCAATTGGATGTCCATGAGGATCAAATCAGGCTTGTGCAAACGCGCAAGATCGAGCGCTTCGAGCCCGTTGCGGGTGCGAATCGTCTCATAGCCCGATGCTTCGATCAGGTCTTTGAAGAGCTTCATATTCAGCTCATTATCTTCAACGATCATGACGCGCTTTGCCATGTCATCCTTTCCTATGGTCTGTTTTCGTCGGAAAACAACCTGTTGCTGGTGCGGTTATAAATGGATTTGATTGACGAAACGCAAAGAACAAGGGAACGATTGCACAAATAATTACAGACGGGACTCAAAAATATGGCACTGAAACCGGATAAAGTGGCCCCCGAAGAGATGGCAATCAATGCGCTGGTCTGGCTTGCGGGCGATGAAACCCTGATGCGCCGCTTTCTCGATCTTTCCGGCATTGACGCCTCACAAATCCGCCACGCAGCGCAGGAACCGGCATTTCTTGCGGGGGTTTTGCAGTTCATCGTCGCGCACGAACCGACACTAACCGCCTTTGCCGAAAGCTCCGGCATTCATGCCGCTAGCGTAACCAAAGCCCTGCAAGCCCTGCCGGGCGGCGATCAAAATATGTACCACTCAACTTAAGCCTCAACAGCGTGTTAGACTCCTTATCAATGTTCCTGTATTGTTCTTGACATGATGGATGTTGTCAAGACACAGCAGTTTGGATTTTGCCGTGATTGTCTGGCAGCGCAAACGCATGTCCTGCGGCGTTGCGAGAGCTGCGGCTCGCCGCGCCTTGCTCATCACGACGAGTTGTTTGATCTTTCCATCGCCCATGTGGATTGCGATGCTTTTTATGCGTCTGTCGAAAAGCGCGACAACCCCGCGCTCGCAAATCTGCCGGTGATTATCGGCGGGGGCAAGCGCGGCGTGGTCTCCACCGCCTGCTACGTGGCGCGAGTTCATGGGGTGCGCTCCGCAATGCCGATGTTCAAAGCGCTGGAAGCCTGCCCGCAGGCGGTTGTCGTTAAGCCGGATATGGCCAAATACGCCCGCGTTGGCCGCGAAGTGCGCCAAATGATGCTGGAAATGACGCCATTGGTGCAGCCAGTCTCGATTGACGAGGCGTTTTTAGACCTATCCGGCACCGAAAAGCTGCACCGCCTGCCGCCTGCCCTTACGTTGGCGCGGTTCGCCAAGCGGGTGCAAGACGAGATTGGAATCTCGGTTTCGGTGGGACTGTCTTACTGCAAATTCCTCGCCAAAATCGCCTCGGATTTGGAAAAGCCGCGCGGATTTTCAATCATCGGCAAGGCGGAAGTCGTGCCCTTCTTAGGCGCGCTGCCCGTTTCAAAAATCTGGGGCGTTGGCAAAGCCTTCGAGGAAACGCTAGCCAAAGACGGCATCACCATGATTGCGCAATTGCAGACCATGGAAGAAGACGTGCTGATGAAGCGCTATGGCGTCATGGGCCAGCGCCTGTTCCGTCTATCGCGGGGCTTGGATAACCGGCCCGTTGACCCGACTTCGGATATGAAAAGCATATCGGCGGAGACGACTTTTTTCACCGATCTGTCTGAGCTTTCGGACCTGCGCCCGATATTGCGCGAGCTATCAGAAAAGGTCGCACGGCGCTTAAAGAAGGCGGAAATCGCGGGCAAAACTGTGGTGCTGAAACTCAAAACCCAAGACTTTAAGTCCCGCACCCGCAACAAATCTCTCGGTGACCCAACGCAGCTTGCCGACCGGATTTTCCGCACTGGATTAAGCCTGTTGGAGCGCGAAATTGACGGCACAAAGTTCCGGCTGATTGGGATCGGCGTCTCCGAATTCATGGACCCGAAACTCGCCGACCCGCAGGATTTAGTCGATCCGCTGGCCACCAAACGCGCCAAGGCTGAAACCGCGATGGACACGCTGCGTGCCAAATATGGCAATCATTCGGTGGAATTGGGCGAGACATTCGGCAAAAACAAGCGCTAAGTGCTGGCAACGCGCGAGGAAAATATGGCAGACAAAATTCAGGAATTATCAAAGCGGCTGATGAATATGCAGCCATCGGACCTGACGCCAAGCGAGCGCCGTGTGCTCGATAAAATTGCCTCGCGCACGCGCATCAGCCGCAATCTTGCCGAGCCTGACAAGACCAAAATGACATATGGCGCGCGTGTGGCTGACCGGGTGGCGGCGTTCGGCGGGTCTTGGACCTTTATCATCATTTTTGTGGCGATTCTGGTGGTGTGGGTCGCCGTCAATGTGGTGCTGAACTTTTCAGGTCGCGCCTTTGATCCCTACCCGTTCATTTTCCTCAATTTAATGCTGTCGATGGTGGCCGCGCTGCAGGCGCCGATCATCATGATGTCGCAAAACCGCCAATCCGAGAAAGACCGGATTGCAGCCGCGCATGATTATGAAATCAATTTGAAGGCCGAACTCGAGATCCTGGCACTGCATGAAAAAATGGATGATCTGCGCCAGGAAAAGCTTGTGAAACTCATGGAACAACAAGAGGAACAACTGGTCATTTTGCGCAAATTGACAGCGGCTAAAACAAAAGAAAAGGCCCCCACGCGTTAGCGCAGGGGCTCAAATCTGGCACTAGTTACTTACATCTTTGACATGGATTCCATGGCAGCCTTGCCAAGGTGCATGGCGCAATCATCGTCTTTTTTGGCTTTCATAGAATCCTTGGCCATTGCCAATTCGTCCATGCCCATTTTCATGTGATCTTTGTTGGCGGCGTCCATCGCCATCACGTCTTTTTCAACTTTCATCATGGCGGCATCATCACATTTCATCGGCTCAACCTTCATATCATCGGCAAGTGTTGCACCGGCAAAAACGAATGTGAGCGAAGCGGCAAGGATAAGGGATTTCAACATGGCAAGTCTCCAAGATTTGGTGCGGCGTTATTGCCACACGCCTGTCTTGCCAAAGCCAGCGATAACAACCAACTCACGAGGCGGTGAGCCACGCATTTGTGATTGCCCCGTGAACACGCTTCACGCAGCGCATTTGTCTGCTAGTGTGTGGTCACGAGGAGATTCCATGCTAGCCATCACTGCCGTAAAACTCGAAAGCATCTACATTCCCACCGAGCGGCGCAAAACGCTCGACCCGGCCAAAGTGCAGGTTCTTATTGAGGATATGCTGGAAAACGGCCACAAAATGCCGATCCAAGTGCGCTTTGACGGCAAGCGCCATGTGCTGGTGGAAGGCCTCCACCGCCTAGAGGCCGCCCGCGCTCTGGGCGACACCGTGATTAACGCCTACCTTGTGCAGGCGCGGAAGCACTGACACAGATTAGTAATTGCGGCGTTGAAACCGGCCACGATCAATTTCGCGCTCACGATATTCAAGATCAATCATGGACGTCGATTGATTTAAGTAAGCCATCTCAAGCTCTCGCTGCGTGGCAACCCGTGGCAACATGCGGGATAAAAAACGAATCTTCATAGTATAGTCCTTTCTTCCCTCCCGATTTTGTCCTCTTGGTCAAAGATGGTGCACTGCACAATGATGAGCAAGACTGGCTAGCGGGATTGTGGTTTGCGTTATGCGCATGGCTCGAATGGTAGTTAACCAATTGTTTACCTTGGGGAAATTGACATGGATAGCGCTGCTCGCTGTCTTTCTGGCCAAGCCCACTATCATCGCGCCAGTGGCCGAGGATGCTGCGCTTGCA
>JAYTVD010000061.1:0-27301 GCA_043744175.1 Phyllobacteriaceae bacterium | reverse complement strand
CGTCGCCAGATTTAGTATCGCTCATTCGGTTTCCTTCGCGGCGCGATCAATTTTGAGCGCCTCTCTGTCGTCTTCCAGTCCGCGGTAACGGGCAAGGGCAAAAGCCCTTTTGGCAAGGCCTAAGCCCGCTGGTCCCTTTAAGACGGCTGCATGTATTACATTTCCGCCGCCCAATGCCAAATCCATTTCGACGCTGGTTAGCAGTTTGAAGGCGGGGATAACAGGTCCGCCGGTCATTGCAACAGCTTTTCGCGCTTGGTCCATCTTGCGGACCCCGTCGTCGGCTGCTTCAAACGCGTGGAGCACGAGGATTGCCTCGGCGCCGCGCAATGCACTTTCAACTTTTGCAGCTCCGGTGAGGAGCTGTCCCGCCTTGCGGGCAAGGCCTAATGTACCTAAAAAATGTTTGACCATCAACTGGTCAACGTCAGCACCAAGGCTGGGCGACACAGTCACATCTTCTTTAAGATTGCGCCCGAACAGCTTGCGCTTTACCGCATCATCAACCGCCTCGCGGGTGGCAGTAACCCAGCAGCCACGGCCGGGCAATTTTTGTCGTAGATCCGCCACCACCGCGCCATCCGGCGCGGCGACAAAACGGATCAACTCATCGGCAGTGCCGGCGTTCCGTGTAACAATACAAGTGCGGTCGATTTCTTTCCGCATGGTGGCTCCGCCTGATGCCCATCATGGCGTCAGGCTTCTACCTCTGCGTTTTCAGCCAAAGCTGCTTGCTGGGCTTCAATATCCGCCTCAGTAATCCAGCCTGCTTTCAAACGAGCTGCGATGATCATCTGTTCCGCATCAGTGCGGGAGATGTCAAAGCCGGTGAGAATGCCATCAAATGTTTTTGTTTCTCCATCTTTACGTTCTTTCCAACCGACCAAGTCGTCTGCGGAATAGCCTGCAAAATCTTCAATTGTCTTGACGCCGTCTTTGCCGAACGCAACCATCATCTTGGTGGTAATGCCGTCAATTTCGCGCAATTCATCAGCAACGCCGAGCGCGTTGCGCTCATCATTTAGCTCGCCTTCGATACGGTTAAGGTAATCATTGGCGCGGGTTTGAATTTCCGTCGCTGTGTCTTCATCAAAGCCGTCAATATTGGCGATGTCTTTAGCATCGACAAAGGCGACTTCCTCAACTGAGGAGAAGCCTTCTGACGCCAACACTTGGCCAACCATTTCGTCCACGTTCAATGCTTCCATGAACAGGGCTGAACGTTCTGCAAATTCCTTCTGGCGACGCTCGGATTCTTCTGCTTCTGTCAGAATATCAATATCCCAACCGGTGAGCTGTGAAGCCAGACGCACGTTTTGACCGCGACGGCCAATTGCCAATGACAATTGATCGTCCGGAACCACAACTTCGATGCGCTCTGCATCTTCGTCCAAAACAACCTTAGTCACTTCGGCAGGCTGAAGTGCGTTCACGAGGAACGTGGCGGCATCCGGTGACCATGGAATGATGTCAACTTTTTCGCCCTGCAATTCCGCCACAACGGCCTGAACGCGCGAACCGCGCATACCAACGCAGGCGCCGACCGGATCAATTGATGAATCGCGCGAAGTCACAGCGATCTTGGCGCGGGAACCCGGATCACGGGCAACTGACTTGATTTCGATAATGCCGTCATAAATTTCCGGCACTTCCATGGTGAAGAGTTTCGCCATAAACATTGGATGGGTACGCGAGAGGAAAATCTGCGGACCACGCTGTTCGCGGCGCACATCGTAAACATAAGCGCGAACACGATCACCATAGCGAAAGTTTTCGCGCGGGATCACTTCATCGCGGCGTATGATGCCTTCGCCCTTGCCGATATCGACAATGACGTTGCCATATTCAACGCGCTTAACCGTGCCGTTGATGATTTCGCCAACACGGTCTTTGTAATCGTCGAACATGCGATCACGTTCGGCTTCGCGCACTTTCTGCACGATGACTTGCTTGGCAGACTGAGCGGCGATACGACCGAAATCCATCGGCGGCAATTGCTCGGCAATGAAATCGCCGGGCTGCGCATCAGGATTGCGCTCACGGGCGCGGGCCATATCAATTTGAATGCCGTTGTCTTCGACTCTGTCAACAACTTCAAGCAGGCGCTGAAGCTTGATCTCGCCAGTGCGGGAGTTGATGTCGGCACGGATGTTTGTTTCTTGTCCATAGCGCGAGCGCGCGGCCTTTTGAATGGCATCGGCCATCGCGGCAAGCACGATCTCTTTGTCGATGGACTTTTCGCGGGCAACCGCATCAGCGATTTGCAAAAGTTCAAGCCGGTTTGCACTGACTGCCATGTTTATCTCCCAATCAGCAGAACTATTCTTTCGTTCTGCGTGTCAAATTTTAGGCGTCGCCGCCTGTTTCGTCTTCAACTGTATTGTCGTCAATCACAGTCTCGCCCTGCGTTTCGCGAAGAGCCTTATCACGCTTGAGCGCTTCGCGAACCAGTTCGTCCGTCAATATCAACCGCGCATCGGCAATTGTATCGTAGGAAACGCGGAATGATGGATCTTCGCCATAAGCGGCAGTGTCGTTGACGAATGTGAAGCCTGTGTCATCAGACTCTGCCAGCTTGCCCTTAAAGCGGCGCTTGCCGCCGATCATCACATTGGTTTCCAACTTCATTGAATAGCCGTGCCAGCGAATAAAGTCTGACTTACGCACCAACTGGCGGTCAATGCCGGGGGACGACACCTCCAAATGATAGGCGCGGGTAATCGGATCGTCGGCATCGAGTACCGGCGAGATCGCCTTGGACAGCGTTTCGCAGTCTTCGACCGACATCGTGCCATCGGCACGTTCGGCCATAATTTGCATGGTGTAGCCGTTGGCGCCGGACAAATGAACGCGCACCAACTTGAAGCCTAGCGATTCCATAGTTGGCAAAATAATTGCGGCAACCTGACCTTCTGTGCCAGATTCGCGGATCAAACGATCATCACCCACTTGGGTTGGCGCGCTGTGATATGTAATTTCTTCGCTCACGCGATTGTAGCTCCAGTGATAAGGTGATCGGCCAATAAAAAAGAGCGGGTCCGGTAGGGCCCACCCTTCATCTGTCGATCAAGAATTTGGAGTTCTATTAGCGCGGATTTAGGCAATGCGCAAGAGGTTATGAAAACCGTTAGATTAGACCCGTACCCTACATAAAATGTTTGGCTACCCAATAGGCAACCGCGGCAATTAGCGCAGCGGCGGGGATTGTGATGATCCACGCATAGACAATGTTGGTTGCCACGTTCCATCGCACAGCAGACGCGCGGCGGGCAGAGCCAACACCGATAATCGATCCGGTAATGGTGTGTGTGGTGGAGACTGGGACGCCAAGATATGAGGCGGCGAACAGTGTGATGGCACCAGCGGTTTCGGCACATGCGCCCTGCATGGGGGACAAGCGCGTGATTTTTGAACCCATAGTATGCACGATGCGCCAGCCGCCCAGCATCGTGCCTAACCCCATCACGGTATAGCAAGATAGGATTACCCAGCCTGGCACGGTGAACTCTGAATAAACATGGTTGGAGTAGAGAAGCACCGAAATGATGCCTGCGGTTTTTTGCGCATCATTGGAGCCGTGGCCGAGTGAGTAAAGCGCAGCCGAGACCAATTGCAGTTTGCGGAAAAATGCATCTGCGAACGTAGGATTGGCGCGCACAAAAAGCCAGCTGACAAAGATCATAAACAGGATGCCGAGAAGAAAGCCTGTGACGGGCGACAGCACTATTGCATAGAGCGTTTTGGAAAGCCCTCCCCATACGATAGCTCCCGTACCCGCCTTCGTGACGCCAGCGCCGATGATACCGCCAATGAGCGCATGGGAACTGGATGAGGGAATGCCGAAATACCAGGTGATAAGGTTCCAAGATATTGCGCCTATCAGCGCGCCAAATACTACAGCGTTATCAATCAACTCGGGTGAAATAATTCCTTTGCCGACGGTGGTCGCCACATGACTTTCAAATATAAAATACGCCAAAAAATTAAATGTAGCCGCCCAAAGTACCGCGTATTGAGGCTTCAATACGCGCGTTGAGACAATTGTGGCAATGGAGTTTGCGCTGTCGTGCATGCCGTTGATAAAATCAAAACCAAGCGCAACGACTATCAGAAAGACCAAAGTAAATGTGACGGCGTCCATCAGTTTGCCCCTTTATCAGATCAAACGTGCTCGATCACAATGTCATTAATAATTTTGGCAACGTCCTCAAAGCGATCCGCCACCTTTTCCAAGTGCTCGTAGAGTACCGAGCCGATGATATAGGCCATAGCATCTGTCTTGGCCTTCCCCTTGATAAGGGATTTTAGGCCCTGATCGTTGAGCAAATCGGAGTCTTCTTCCAGCTTAATCATAGCCGCAGTTAGCACATGCAGTTGGCTGGAATGTGCATTAAGTTCGCGCAGGAGCGGCACGGCCTTGGCTGTTTTCTCCGCCATATCAATGGCTACATCAGCCATTTGGCGCATTTCGGGATCGAAAGATTTCACTTCAAATAGCAACACGGCCTTTGCCGTTTTGTTCATCTGATCGATGGCATCATCCATCGTGGAAATCAGCGCTATGATATCACTACGGTCAAACGGGGTGATAAAACTCTTGCGCACGGCCTGCATCACTTCGTGAGCAATGTGATCGGCATCATCTTCAAGTTTGATGAGATTGGCGCAATTGTCTTCTAAATCCTTGCCGCCATCCATGATGAGCCGAAGCGCTTTCGCGCCTTCGATCAAAGTTACTGCGTGAGATTCAAACAGGTCAAAGAATTTCTCTTCTTTGGGCATCAATTTTTTGATGAAATCAAACATAGCGGTCTCCGGAACCAGTTTGAACGAGCCTTATCGCAATCCAACGCAAAGCGATATGCTTAGCCAGCTAGATACTCACAAATTTCGAAGTGCGCGTCAGAGCGAGAATTCATCAATCAGCGGCCTGATGCTGTCAAATTGAGCTCAAAGCCAGATAGCAGAAATCCCCTTGTTGGTGTTTGGGGGCTACCACTCAGGGAGTATAAACACTTCGTAATTTTTCCAAAATATCACCGTAGTTGCGAACAAAGAGATCCTTTTGTGCAAAACCAGTCACAGTTCCTGGCCATCCCTGTGCTAAGGCCTCCTGATACTTCTGGTTAAATGCCTCCTCAGCACTAATTCGAGCCATATCGTCGTTTGCGACTGAAGATGCGGCAAAAGTAACGAGATTATCCAAAGTTTCAAATACAAGTTTGGAGCGCATTACTTCCGACCTCAATGCCGACAGGCGCACACTTTGTGCAGACGTGGCGATCATCTGCTCCAGCTTTTGCTTTGCTTGCCCAAGCATGCTGATTGCCGCATGCAAACCTTTTCCATTGAACGTAACGGGCGCGAGCGCGCCAAGGCGCATTGGCGGCATCACTTGCTGCTGACCGGATACGAGGTTTTGTAGCATCGCTACGCCTTCTGCACGCGTAAAAAATTTGTTGTTTTTCCAAATAAGTGGTGCACGCAAAATTAGATCCAGCGAAGATCCGACGCCAACTAGTTCTGTCTTATCTGAAAATGCGGAGTCAATCATCCCCAACACTGGCAATATCTGCGCATCGGCGCCAAAAAACTCTTCTGCGATTTCCTGTCGAATGATGTCCACAGACTCGCCCATGAATGCCTTGCGCGCAAAAACGTGTTTTAGGATATTCTCACAAATTGACGAGCCATCGAGCGGATGCATGTACGAATAATGTGAAAAACCGCGTTTGTGAAATTGGTCAAGTTCGGCCGAAAGCGTATCAATGCTCGGTGCGACCATTCCAAGATAAGACGAGAGATTGTGGTAATCTACAACACCAAAACTACCGGTTTGGCTAAAGTGATCGCGGGCGATATCTATTCTGGCAACTTGTTTGCGGTTTAGTTGGCTAGTTCCGAACATGCCCCCTTCAGCGAATGACCGCTCAATAGGATAGAACTGAAGCAAAAACTTGGTATTGCCAGCATCCTGCGGCCAGCCTTCGCTTACAGGCTGAAGATCAAACGTGTCGTAATAACCAATACCTGCAATGGTGATTGGTCTTTTTCCATGGCGGCGCACGGCAAGCGTTTCGGTTACACCTTTGTAGAAATGAAACAGCTGCGCCACATCACTCATGCCATCAATTGGACGATAACAGGATTTTGGTATGGCTAGGAGTGGGCTGTCGGCGGGCCAAATATTAATGAGGTCGGCATCTTTATATATGCCGCTATCAATTTCAATATCGAGTTGGCTCGCAAAATATTCGATAAAGCCGGGATCCGCGAAACATGGGTTCCCATAATTGTTTGCATCTTTTGGCAAGGGATCTGCCAAACTGGTGTTACCAAACCATTCAGGATGGGATTCAATGAGAGGCGTCCCGGCAACAATTTTGCTTGAGTAAGCCAATTTTGAAAATGCATCGTGACCACCGGCGGTTCGCTGAATTCCAAACATGTGCATCTGCGCATTATTGGCGACGTTGGCGCCGAGCATATTGAATTTATTTCGAACCGCCCAAGTCACGAAGCGCGCATCTACTGTCTCGCCGTAAGTAAGAAAACCGCGAAATTCTATACCTGGTGACAATACTGAAATAGACTGCTTGTCATCCGGCCAATTTATCGTGAGCGGGATTATGGTGTCATCGGGAGCAAGCCAATGATAACCAAGTTTTTCCATAAATTCGTAGCCGCCGTAGATCAGCCCGATTGCGGATTTTGCTGTGATGACCGCAGTGTTGGCTTTCACAACAATTGCAAAGCCCTGATTGGCAAACTGCTCATTGGAAGGTGCGGTCTGCGAAAGCTCAAAGCGAATTAATCGAGTACAATCATTTATGGCGTTGGATACACCGTTGTAACTTGAAACCACAACTGAAGATTTTTTGAGGTGACTTGCGATGTCACTCAGCATGAATGCAAACCCGGCGCTGACCAGATCTGCGGTTAAATCGGGCATGACAGCGGGCGGTACAATATTTAATACAGTCAACGAGCGAGAGGGGCACGCGCCGGGGACCGCATGTGCACCATGGGATGATACGCAACACGCCAATGTGAACGCGATGCGCACAATCACCTGAACTAGGCAATATCGAAACATAATCGCTATCCCTGACATCGCCAACACAATCAGCCCGTAGTGCGGAGCTTTCGAAATGTCAAATATGCTGGTGTGCGGCCTTCGCGCAAGGCTTTGGCTTCATAGCGCGTGCCGGGCCATGCCTCGTAAGGCTTGCGCCAATCGTCTGCGCTGGTGGCGAGAAATTCGAACGAGCCGTTCTCTTCTACATGCCGCAACGTCCAGTTCACATAATGCTCGATGTCGGAGGCGAAGCGGAACAGGCTACCAGATTTTAGCACTCGGACCATGCGAACCAGATTTTCCGGGCTGACAAAGCGGCGCTTGTTGTGGCGTGATTTGTGCCATGGGTCGGGATAGAATAGGTCGATGCCGGAGAGTGAATTATCTGGCAGCCAATCCAGTACGAGCCCCGCATCTTCGTCATAAAGGCGGAGCGATCCCATCGGCTCTTCATGCAGATACGTCACCATTTTGGCCATGCCATTGACAAATGGCTCGACGCCGATAAACCCGGTATTTGGAAAACGCTTGGCTTCGTGGAGCAAATGCTCGCCACCGCCGAAACCTATTTCCATACGGACAGTTTCAACTGGGGCAGAAAACAATAATTTCAAATCAGCGGGTGCGGGCGCCGTCAGATCTAACTTAAGACCGGGCAATAATGTTTCCATCAGCCCGGTTTGAAGCGCGCGGAGAGACTTGCCATGGCGGCGGCCAAAGAAGGCCCCACCGCCACGACGTTTTCCTGTGTCGATGCCCAGAATTAAGCTCCGATAGCCTGCTTCAATGCGGCTGTGAGATCAGTCTTTTCCCATGAGAAAGAACCGTCTTTGCCCGGCTTGCGGCCAAAGTGACCGTAGGATGCTGACTTGGCATAGATTGGCTTATTGAGGTCCAAGTGCTTGCGGATTCCGCGCGGGGTCAAATCCATAACGTGACGTAGCGCCACTTCCAGCTTGGCTTCATCGACCTTGCCTGTGCCATGCAGATCAACGTAGATCGACAAAGGTTCGGCAACGCCGATGGCGTATGAAAGCTGAATGGTGCAGCGGTCCGCCAACTTGGCAGCAACAACGTTTTTAGCCAGATAACGCGCAGCATAGGCAGCAGAACGATCTACTTTAGTTGAATCCTTACCAGAGAATGCGCCGCCGCCATGGGGAGCCGCGCCACCGTAAGTATCCACGATGATCTTGCGGCCTGTGAGGCCTGCATCACCATCTGGTCCGCCAATGACAAACTTGCCGGTCGGGTTAATATGCCAGACGCAATCTTTAGCAATTGAAAGTTCGCCAAGCGCCTCGCGGACGTAAGGCTCAACAACTTCGCGAACCTTGGCTGATGACCATGATTCATCAAGATGCTGTGTCGAAACCACGATCTGCGTGACCGAGTGCGGCTTGCCGTCGACATATTGGACCGTAACCTGGCTCTTGGCATCCGGGCCAAGCTTGCCAGCATCACCAACGCCGCTCTTGCGAGCCTTATTCATTAGTTCAAGAATTTTATGAGCGTAATAAATTGGTGCAGGCATCAAATCCGGTGTTTCGCGGCAGGCGTAGCCAAACATAATGCCTTGGTCGCCAGCACCTTCGTCCTTGTTGCCGGACGCATCGACGCCCTGCGCGATGTGAGCAGACTGTGCGTGCAGGAGAACGTCGATTTTAACCTTTTTCCAGTGGAAGCCTTCTTGCTCATAGCCAATAGCCTTGATGGCCTTGCGGGCAACGGACTTAACCTTCGACTTCATGGTTTTTTCGTCCATGGAGCAACGTACTTCTCCCGCAATCACAACGCGATTGGTTGTGGCGAGCGTCTCACAAGCGACACGAACATCCCAAGGGCTCATGCCTGATTTTGCAGCTTCGCGGAAAAACAGATCCACCACCTCATCGGAAATCCGATCACAGACCTTATCTGGATGGCCTTCGCCGACTGATTCACTGGTAAAAACGTAGTTTGCACGTGCCATATTGATTCTGCCCTGTTCGCTAAAATGACGCAGGCGCGCCATGTCATGGCGCGCCTGTTAAACGAAGTCACTTATGTAGGTCAAGCTTTCGCTATTGATTAGGCTTAATTATACTTCAGCTGTGTCGCTGAGTGACTTTACCAAATCAATAATTTTACGACGTACTTTTGCGTCTGTGATCTTCACAAAAGCACGGTTGAGCTGCAAGCCCTCTGTACTGTTGAGAAAATCGACAACGTAAGTCGTGCTGTTTTCTTCAGCAAGACCGCGGTTTACTGCGCCTGCTTCACCTGGTGCATCGTCAAAGAAAAATGAGACCGGAACGTTAAGAACATTGGCAATAGCCTGAAGTCGGCTCGCACCAACGCGATTTGCGCCCTTTTCATATTTCTGAATCTGCTGAAATGTAATGCCAAGTGCGTCGCCCAGTTTTTCTTGGCTCATGCCAAGCATATTGCGGCGCAAACGAACTCTACTTCCAACGTGGGTATCAATCGGATTTGGTTTTTTCTTGTTTTCTATCATTTTTTTTTCAACCGTCATTGCGGTTCGCTTCTTCTTTTTAGGCTGCTTAGCAGCTGGTTAATGATCGGATCACTATCACGCAGCCAATGCGCACAATCGATCCGAGTATTATCATTCAGACCGATTTGCTTATTGTGTACCTGCCTCGCAATTTAGTCAAACTGGAGATTGCAAACAGTAACGCAAACAGAAGAAAAATTACGCGTTGGCCGTGTCGATTATATATTGTTGGCTCTAAAGCAGTTGCAATCGGTACATCGATGACGCCGACCACATCTAGTGCCAGTGCGCCCACCACTCTACCATAGCCATCCACCTCGCCGGATATTCCGTTGTTGGCGGACCGAATCAATGGAATACCGGACTCTGCTGAACGAAGTTGCGCCAATCTGAAGTGCTGATATGGGCCAGGGCTGTGGCCATACCAAGCATCGTTGGTTATGTTGACGACAATCTTTACGCCATCATTTTCTTCGGCTGTCACCCCAGGGAATATGATTTCGTAGCAAATGAGGGGCAATATTTTCGGTAGATTTGGCAATTTGAAATGATGAGGTGCGCTGCCTGCACTAAAGCCGCCGGGCATTGCAACCTCCTGTACTCCGAGTGAGCGCAGAATATCCCCGAAAGGCAAATACTCGCCGAAAGGGACGAGATGCACCTTGTCGGCAGCATCTATAATTTCGCCCTTGCCGTTGATCGCGAGCATGCTGTTGTAATAGCGAACAGTTTCGCCAGCATCACGCTGGCCTTCTTGGCGGACTGCACCAGCCAACAGTGTTTGGTTATCGTCTAACGCAGTGCCAAGTGCCGCGAGCGCCTGCGGACGATCCGTGAAGATGAAAGGAACGGCAGTTTCAGGCCAAATGATCAAATCAGGTTTTGGCTGATTAACTTCCGGAATCTGTGTTGAAAGCGCCAGATAATTCGCAAAAATCTTGTCGCGCTCTGTCTCGTCCCATTTTTCTGACTGTTTATAGGAGGGTTGCACAAGGCGAACAATCTTGGTGCCTTGTCCCGATTGCATTGCAGCGGCTTGATGAATTCGCCAGTATCCATATGTCCCGTGAGGAACCAAGAGGCATAACGCCAAAAACGGCCCGAAAAATCGATGCTTATGAAGACCAAGAGTCGAGGGCAGTCCAAACATCAATACCGCCAGCGCGTTCATCCCCGTCACACCGAAAATTGACGCGCTCTGCATCATGACTGGTGATGGCATGGCGGTAAGGCCGATACCATTCCACGGAAAGCCGGTGAAAACATTGGCCCTGAGCCATTCCGAAATACCAAAGCCAAAGGCGAGCGCGGCGGCAGCGCCTATACCGTTACCCCAAATGCTTTTGCCGATCATCGCCGCGCCTGCGTAAAACAAGGCAAGTAAAGCTGGCAAGCCAAACACGGCTAATGGCAAGGCCCAGATAAACTCGTTGCCTTGCGCCAAGAGAGCATTAGCAAGCCACCATAGACCGAAGACAAAATAGCCGAACCCGAAGAACCAACCGATTACAGCAGACGGATACAAACGCAGCGTGCCACGGGTATTTGGTGAGGGTGCGGCCCCTTCAAGCAACCAAATCAATATTGGAAAGGAGATAAACCCTACCGCAAAAAAATCGAATGGTGGCAAAGCCAAGGTCAAAATTGCCCCAGAGAAAAATGCGAGGCCGTTACGCTTCCAACCCCAAAGCGACATTATGTTTCCGGCAAGTATTTCGAACATGTAGGGCTTCCAAAGCGAATCAGTTGCTTTGTTTAGCAGTGATGCAGCAGTTCAAAAACTACTCGCTAACAACGCGCGTAATGCGCACCTTTTTGATACGTCGGTTGCTGGACTCCAGAACCTTAAATTCAAAACCGGGGATGGCCATAAACGTTTCGCCCTTGTGCGGCAGGCGGCCAAGAGCAGAAATCACTAAGCCACCAACCGTATCAACATCTTCGCCATCTTCGCCGACTACGAAATCTTGTCCAATTGTCTCTGTCACATCTTCGAGCTCAGCGCCGCCGTCAACGATGTAAACACCCGGCTCTTGTTCTATAATCTGAATCGCTTCGTCATCATGCTCGTCTTCAATATTACCAACGACCATTTCCACGACGTCTTCCATCGACACCAAGCCATCGGTACCGCCATATTCGTCGATCACGAGAGCCATTTGGGTGCGCGATGATTTCATGCGCTGCAGAAGATCGCCAGCCAGCATCGAATGCGGCACGAATAGCACCTCACGGATGAGCTTTAATTCGCCGATAGTTTTGTTCAGATCGACCTTCGCAAGATCAAGTATGGAGGCGTCTGCGGCCTTGCGGGTCTGCGCTGACTTGGCCCGCGATGGTTTGCGGGTACGTGCGGAGCGGGTGATGTGACCGAGTATGTCGCGGATATGCACCATGCCTTTCGGATCATCCAGATCACCGGAATAGACGGGCATACGCGAATGGCCGGAGCTTTCAAACAAATCAAGCAGCACAGCCAGCGTAGTATCAATATCTACACCCAAAACATCGGCGCGCGGGATCATTACATCTTCGACGCTAACTTCCCGAAAGGTGAGAATGTTATTGAGCATCTCACGCTCGCCAGCTGAGAAGCTGGAGCCGTCGGCGTCATTTTCAGCCAAAGCATCAGTCAAATCATCGCGGAAATCTGCGGCCGACTTGCCGCGAAAGCGCTGAGATATCCAGCGGAGCAGCGAACCGCGATCGGGTTCGGACCGGCTACTTCGAGAAGGATTTTCGTCAGCCTCGCTTACGGCAGTTGCCGGTTTAGCAGCAGCCTTGGCGTCGGGCGCGGTAGTGGACTTCGTCGAGATGTCAGACATTATTTTCGCTTGATAGCGCATAGGGGTCGGGGATTGCAAGACGCGCCAGAATTTTGCGCTCTAATCCCTCCATCTCATCGGCCTCAGCATCTGTTTCATGATCGTAGCCGAGCAGATGCAACAGTCCGTGCACAACGAGATGGCTTACGTGATTATCAAACGGCTTGTGCTCTTGCTTTGCTTCACTTTGTACTGTCTCGAAGGCCAGTACAATATCGCCAAGCAGCGGCATCAATGCCATGCCGGGTTTTAACGGAAAAGCGGGAAAGGAAAGCACGTTGGTTGGCTTATCTTTGGCCCGCCATTGCGCGTTCAACCCTTTAATGGTGGCGTTGTCAGTGAACAAAAGACTGACCTCAGACTGATTGCCAGTGCTAAGACTAAGTTCAGCGCTGGCGGCATTAAGAGCTCGTGACACCAAAGTTTGCAGCGCTGCTTCATTCTGCCAATCACCGCCCTCAATCGAGATGACGGGTTCTAAAATTACAGCAGTCATGTTCTTGGCGCGGCTTCATATTGGCGCGAACGCGGGCGGTCTGCTTGTGTCTGCGTTGTCGCCTTATCGTAAGCATCAACAATTTCACCGACCAGCGGGTGGCGCACAACATCTTTTTGCGTAAATCGCACTGTGACAATGCCTGGCACTTCGTGCAGCACTTCAAGCGCTTCAACGAGCCCTGATTTTTGTCCCATGGGCAAATCGATCTGACTTGGGTCGCCAGTTATAATCATGCGTGAACCATCGCCTAAACGTGTGAGGAACATTTTCATCTGCATGGTCGTGGTGTTCTGCGCCTCGTCCAAAATTACAGCAGCATGGGCCAATGTGCGCCCGCGCATAAAGGCGAGTGGTGCGATTTCGATGACGCCAGCGGTAATGGCGCGGTCAACCTTATCCGCAGGCATCATATCATAGAGTGCGTCGTAAAGCGGACGGAGATAGGGATCGACCTTTTCCTTCAAGTCACCAGGTAAAAAGCCCAAACGCTCGCCTGCCTCAACGGCGGGGCGCGAGAGAATGATGCGCTCGACGGCACCACGCTCCAACAGCATGGCCGCGTGGGCGACGGCCAAATAGGTTTTACCGGTACCAGCAGGACCAACACCAAACACCATTTCCGAGCGTTCAAGCGCGCGCATATAAACGTCTTGTGTCGGCGTTCGGGCTTGGATGGTACGTTTGCGAGTGGAAATATGGGCAACGGACAAGCGGGATTTCCTCTCCAAGGTCGGCAGCATTGGCTGATCATCAGTTGCCAGCGTCATGCGGATTGCACCGTCCACATCGGAACCATCAATTGAACGGCCTGCGCGGATCATTGTGTAGAGCGCTTCAATAGCACGACTGGCTTTTTCCGTCGCCGACGGATCGCCTTCAATAAACAGTTCATTGCCACGTGAGCGGGCGACAACACTGAGCTTCTTTTCAATTTGGGCTAGGTTTTCATCAAACTGCCCGAAGAGCGCGGTCGCGTGCTTATTATTGTCAAAAGTCAGGACGATTTGGGCCATGTCGGATGCGGCACCAGCGCGAATGGGCTGGCCTAGTTTCAGCTTTTCCTTGGCAGTCAAACGTCTCTCCTTTTTGTGATCCGAAATAAAATCTAGAGCGGTTCGGACAATAAACAATTGGCGCGAACGCCGGTGATTCGCACTTCTACAGTCTGGCCGATTTGCGCGGCCGTGTCGTCAAGAATTACGGGCTGTAGGTAAGGTGAACGCCCGACCATTTGCCCTTCGTGACGACCGGCTTTTTCAACCAAAACTGACACGGTTTTACCAAACAGACTTTCCGCAAAATCATTCTGCTGCTTTAGAATCAGCGCTTGAAGCACTTGTAACCGCCCATTCATGACAGTTGGTTGAACTTGATTTTCCATATCGCTGGCCGGTGTGCCGGGGCGCGGCGAATATTTGAATGAGTAGGCGGCAGCATATCCAGTCTTGCGCACGATATCGAGCGTCGCTTCAAAATCCTCGTCAGTCTCGCCGGGGAAACCGACGATGAAATCGCCGGAAAGTGCAATGTCCGGACGGGCGGTACGAATGCGGTCAATGAGTTTCAAATAATCTTGCGCCGTATGCTTGCGGTTCATCGCCTTCAAAATGCGGTCTGAGCCGGACTGAACGGGCAAATGCAAGTAGGGCATCAACTGCGGGAGGTTACGATGTGCGTCAATCAAGTCTTCGCCCATATCGCGCGGGTGGCTGGTGATATAGCGCAGGCGATCAAAGCCTTTGACCTCTGCCAAACGATAGAGCAATTTAGCCAGCGTCCATTTTGTGCCGTCCAGCGCCTCGCCTTCCCACGCATTAACATTTTGGCCGAGCAGTGTGACCTCACGGACACCGGCGGCGGCTAGATTTTCTGCTTCCTTTAATATCTGTGAAACAGGCCGCGAAACTTCATTGCCGCGCGTATAAGGCACGACACAGAACGTACAGAATTTATCGCAGCCTTCCTGCACTGTCAGAAACGCTGTGATACCGCGCGCGGCGACCTTGGCTTTTGTTGGCTCAGGCAAATGGGCAAATTTATCTTCAATGGCATATTCCGTGTCGGAAACCCGCTCACCAGCATCAACGCGGCGCAGCATTTCTGGCAGACGATGGTAGGTTTGCGGGCCGACAATCAAATCAACAGCGTGGGCTCTACGAAATATTTCTTTACCCTCTGCCTGCGCCACGCATCCGGCGACTCCGACCGCCAAAGTACGACCTTCGGATTTACGAACTGCTTTGAGTTCGCGCAGTTTTCCTAGTTCTGAATAGACTTTTTCCGAGGCTTTTTCGCGAATATGGCAGGTGTTGAGCAGGATGAGGTCGGCCTCGTCCAAGCTCTCGGTCTGGTCATAACCTTCGCCCGCCAAGGAATCCGCCATGCGCGTGGAATCATAGGCGTTCATCTGGCAGCCGTAGGTTTTCACCAAGACTTTGCGGCGTGGGGCATTTTCGATTTCGGTAATAAGTTCGCTCATGGCAGGCGCTTTAGCTGGTTTCAGCGCTTTTGAGAAGGCTTTAGCGTCAACCGTTGCGCATGTGAGCCGCTTAAGCTGCCTTGGTGCATTAAGCGAACTTCCGTTTCAATCGCGCGTGCCAATGCCTTTCTGCTCGTGGCTTTCGACACTTTGTGCGGCTCGCCAAATGTAACCTCGACATCAATAGCGCCAGCGCGAATAACACCCATCAAATGTTTGACAAGACCAACATTGCCCGGCCAGCCTGCGACCGTGCGGTGGTAGCGCCCCATCGTTATGCCATGGAGTTTTGTGTAGGCGATTGAAACTGATTGGACCAGCACATAGCCATCTGGTGCGTCGAGAAGTGCGACTTTGGCAGCGCCGAAAAGTGACGATTTGAATGGCAAAACATGATTGCCATCCGAGGTGGTACCCTCGGCAAACAGCACCAGCACATCACCGTCTTTCAACCGCTGCGCAATAGCTTGTGCTTGAGCACCGGACTGCTTTTTCTGATCACGCTCAATGAAAACTGTGTTTTGCAATTTAGCAAAAACGCCAAACACCGGCCAAGTTTTTACTTCTGACTTGGCAATGAAAGATATTTGACCAAGTGAGCCCAAAACCAAAATATCCGCCCATGAAATATGATTGGAGACCAGCATCAGTGGCCTGCCATTCGGCATTTCGCCGTGGGTATGAACCCGCAGGCCCAGCAACTTACACATCAACCCTTGCCAAAACATTGGCAGTGATTTGTGCCAAAAGCGCTGTAAACGTGAAGCGATAATTTGAAAAGGCAGCAGCGCCAATGTCACTGAAATGATGGCAACTGCCATAAGTGTGACACGCAGTACGCCGATCATCACGCGCTGTTCTTTGGCTTTTTATCGCGCACTGGAACCGCATATAATTCCAACCTGTGATCCACGAGTTTGAAGCCCAACTCGCGGCAGATTTCTTCTTGCAGAGCTTCAATGCGCGGGTCTGTGAACTCAATAACTCTGCCGGACTTTAAGTCGATCAAATGGTCGTGATGCTCGTTTGGCATGGCCTCATAACGGGCACGGCCATCGCGGAATTCATGGCGCTCAATAATCGCCAAATCTTCGAACAGCTTAACAGTGCGATAAACTGTTGAGACGGAAATATGCGGATCGATGGCCACTGCGCGGCGGTGCAATTCCTCTACATCGGGATGGTCTGCCGATGCGCCAAGCACTTGCGCGATGATGCGGCGCTGGCCGGTCATACGCACACCTTTTTCGGTACAAAGTGTTTCAAGCTGTGACGTCACGCCGCAAAAATCCCTTAATTAATTTATCGGATTAGTGGAGATCAAGGCGCATGACAAGCGCAGAGGTTTTGCCGTCGTTTGTATCATAATAGGCGGGCCGTCGCGCAACTTCTCTAAATCCGAACCGCTTATAGAGTCCAATCGCGGCTAGATTGGTTTCATCGACTTCCAAAATCAGATATTCCGCCCGCGCACGGTGCAAATGGCGCAGCACGTTGTCCATCAGCGAATGCCCCAAACCGCAGCGGCGCGCGCTTTTTGAGACCACAATGGTCAATATTTCAGCCTCGCCAGCGGCAAGCCGTGCAAGTACAAAGCCCGAGGGCGCTGCTCCCGTGCGGCCCTCCGGCTTGGCTATAAAGCCGAATACCGGCGCTTGGGAAAGCAAGGCTTGGAATTCTCCATCGCTCCAAGGGCGGTTGAATCCATCGCCGTGCAGCTTAGAGATCGACGGGGCATGGCCGCTCTTCAGGCTCTCAATTACGAATGTTGGCTTACGAAAAAAGTCAAAGGGCGAGCGCATTAGCGGGCTGCCCGTGCTATTGTGTATGATGCTTGCGGCTTGGCATCGGGACGACGCAGATAGAGCGGCTTGACGGGGAGCTGAAATGCGGAATTTGATGACGCCAACGCGATGGACTCAACGGCGGGGTAAACCAGTTCCGGGAGGGAGTTGAGCGCCGCTGTTGGATGGAGTGCCTTCACTGCAGCAACGCCGGAGCCACAAAGAGTAACTTCGCTAAAATCCGTTTGCTCAACTAAATCCGCCACTGAAATTTGGGCCGCGACAGTCAGCGCCTCGCCATTCGCCGAAAAGCGCTGCGCATAGACATCGCCCCGATGGGCATCGATCAGCACCAATAAATCTTTGGAATCAGCCATTTGCGCCGCCTGCGCGGCGAGTGCTTGCAGGCTTGTAATTCCTATTTTGGGAATGTTCAAGGCAATGGAAAAACCAATCGTCGCAGAAACGCCGACGCGAATGCCCGTGAATGAGCCGGGGCCGATGCAGGTGGCGACACTGGTAAGCTGGCTAAACTTTGCCCCTGACCTTGCCAAAACAGTATCGATAACGCCCATCAAAAGTTCGGCGTGGCCCCTGCCTATATCCAAGGTTTCGGACGCCAAAAGCTCGCGCTTGGCCTCGTCATAAAGACAAGCGGCGCAGAGACGGTCTGATGTTTCGAGGGCAAGAAGCATGTGGCTGGATAGCGAAAACCGCGCCACCCGACAAGGCAGCGCGGTTCATTGTCTTGATAATTACGCCGCAAACAGCGCTTTATTGGCGATAAACCAGTCGCGCAGCGTTTGCGGTGCCTTGCCGGACAGCGTTTTCACGTCATCGGTGACCATGTCGATGTTGCCTTGTGCCGTGTTCACATCAAAGGAGGTGAAGAGTGGTGCGAGGAAATCCGGAACACCGTGGGCGATCATGCCTGCAGTCAGCTGCTCTGGGGTGACCTGAACAACGTTGATTGGCTTACCCAACACTTCGCTGGCGATTTTGGCTGTTTCTTCCGTAGTTAGGGCTTCCGGTCCGGTGAGCGTGTAGATCTTGTCGGCGGTGGAGCCCGATGCAAGCACCGCGGCGGCTGTGCGGGCTTGATCTTCGCGGGCGGTATGAGAGGTCTTGCCGGTGCCGGTCGCGCTATACCAAGTGCCGCTGGCTATGGCTGCGGGTACTGACATGGCGAGATTTTCCATATACCAGCTGTTACGCAAAATTGTGTGGCTTATACCGCTGGCGGTGATGGCCGCTTCCGTGCCGCGATGATCGCCGGCGAAGGGAATTGGCGAATCTTCAGTTGGCTTTGGCATTGAGGTGTAAACAATGTGCGCAATGCCGGCGGTCTTTGCGGCGCTTACGGCTCTTTGATGCTGTTCGAGACGGCGACCCGGGCGGTCCAGCGCATCGGTGGAAATCAGCAGCAAACGCTTTGCGCCGGCGAAAGCCTTTACCAGCGTGGCTTCATCATCGAAATCGGCAGCGCGAACGACAACGCCCTTGGCGGCAAGTGCGGCGAGTGTTTCTGGCTTGCGGGTTGTGGCGATGATTTGCGATGCCGGAACATGATAGGTCTCGATGAGATTGCGGATCACGCTCTGGCCGAGCTTGCCGGATGCGCCGGTGACGAGAATCGTTTCGGTGGTTGGCATAATCTTATCCTTTGAAAATTCTTGATGCGACATTGAAAGTCAGTTACTAAATAGAACTGAAGACACACCCACACAAGAAGGGTGAAAATCAATACTCGGTTACAGATTAGTAACCGGCCTAGGGCGCGTGACATGACACTGCATAAGCAAAATGGAACCCTAGCCGAGCGCTGCCCGATACGGGATGTGCTGGATCGCTTGGGTGACCGTTGGACGATTCTCGTCATTATGGAATTAAAGCAAGGCACGTTGCGGTTCAGCGTGCTGAAGAAGCAAATTCCGGATATTTCCCAGCGTATGTTGGCGCAGACATTGCGGCAGTTGGAGTTTGACGGGCTGGTATCGCGCAAACTTTACCCGACCATTCCGCCCAAGGTGGAATATAGCTTAACACCGCTCGGCGTTTCGATGCTAGCGCCCGTGGGTCAGCTTATCAACTGGGCCGATGATAATCACGATGCTGTGCGGGCCGCGCGGGCGAGCTATGTTGCACCGGTGGCACAAGCGGCGCTTTAGGGTAAGTGTTATGTTGCCGCCTTGCTGCGGCGAGATTTTTTTGTCACGTTAGGTGGCGATGGCGACTGTAAAACGGTGGATTTTTCGTTTTCAATCCTTTCAACCAGCTGATTCACATAGGTCTGAAATTCCGCGTTGAAGCGTTTGCGGTAAGTTGGCCAAGCCTCGCGAGCGCCGCGCATATCCAAATAGGAAACTAGATCTCCGCTGAACGAGTCCCAGTCGCTGCTGGTCAGTGTTCCAATCTTGTGTTGGAAATAGGCGTTCTGGTTGAAGGTCAACACGAACATTGCGTGAAAGCGGAACCGCGCTTGGTCCAGCCCTTTTAGCGCCGCGAAATCATTGCCGCCACGCACGATCAGTTCGGCCAAGTCGATATTGCTGGCCATATTGTACAAGGCACTTGTCTGGGTGTGCGAAATTTGTAGGAAAGTGGCGGCCCTCACGGCGCGGGCATTATTGCGGATTTGAATGGCAACATAAATGAGCGAGGCTATGACACCAATGCCGCCGAGGACTTGGGCTGTTTCTTGTAATGTCATGTTCGGCTGCCCCGATTAGTCAAGCACACTGTGATTGACCAAATCACGTTTCGGACAGGGAGTCGATGTGGTGGTGGAAATGGTTGAGCCAGGACCGCTTGGTCGAGACAAGCTCGACGACGCGGAGTTGTCTTACCGCTGCGCCTTCAGCTCCAACCGCCGACGATGCAGCACTGGCTCAGTGTAACCATTAGGCTGCTGTCTGCCCTTAAAAACCAGATCACACGCGGCCTGAAACGCGATTGAATCAACGAAGTTTGGGGCCATCGGGTGATAAAGCGGATCGCCTGCATTTTGGCCGTCCACCACGGCGGCCATACGCTTCATCACGTCCAGCACTTGGCCCTCGCTTGTCACCTTATGGTGCAGCCAGTTGGCGATGTGTTGTGATGAAATGCGCAGCGTGGCGCGGTCTTCCATCAGGCCTACATTGTTAATGTCCGGCACTTTGGAGCAGCCGACGCCTTGGTCAACCCAGCGCACGACATAGCCGAGAATGCCTTGCGCATTATTTTCAAGTTCGCGCACAATGTCCTCATTGGTCCAGTTCGGACGCGTTGCCACGGGAACATTGAGAATATCCTCAAGATTGGCGCGGGGACGGCTGGCGAGCGCTGCCTGCACGTCATGCACATTGACCTTGTGATAATGCGTGGCGTGCAGTGTGGCAGCGGTGGGGGATGGAACCCACGCCGTGTTTGCGCCCGCTTTTGGATGGGCGATTTTCTGCTCCAGCATGGCTGCCATCAGGTCCGGCACGGCCCACATGCCCTTGCCGATTTGGGCATGGCCAGCGAGGCCGCATTCGAGCCCGATATCGACGTTCCATGCCTCATAGGCGGAAATCCACGGCGCCTGCTTCATGTCGCCTTTGCGGATCATCGGACCGGCTTCCATGGACGTGTGCATCTCATCGCCGGTGCGATCTAGGAAGCCGGTGTTGATGAAGACGACACGATTGGATGCCGCGCGGATGCACTCTTTGAGGTTCACGGTGGTGCGGCGCTCCTCATCCATAATGCCCATTTTAATGGTGTTGGGCGCCATGCCAATGACGGCTTCGACGCGGGTGAAAATCTCATCGGCAAAAGCCACCTCTTCCGGCCCGTGCATCTTAGGCTTCACGACATACATGGAGCCTTCTGCGGAGTTTGCACGGCGGCCGTTTGCGCCGACATCATGCAGCGCAATGAGGCTCGTCACCATCGCATCCATGATGCCTTCCGGCACTTCATGGCCGTCGCGGTCGGTGATGGCGGGATTGGTCATCAGGTGACCAACGTTGCGGATGAGCATTAAAGCGCGGCCTTTGAGAACCAGCGGCGAGCCATCAGGCGCGGTGTAAGCGCGGTCCTCATTGAGGCGGCGGGTGATGATTTTATCGCCCTTGGCAACCTCTTCAACCAAGTCGCCCTTCATCAAGCCGAGCCAGTTGCGATAGACCACGACCTTGTCTTCTGCATCGACTGCGGCAATGGAATCTTCGCAATCCATGATCGAGGTGAGCGCGGATTCCAAAATGACATCAGAAATTCCGGCCGCATCCGACGCGCCGATTGGCGTGCTGCGGTCGATAATAATCTCGCTGTGCATGCCATTGCGCACCAGCAAAATTGATGTTGGCGCAGCGGCATCGCCCTTGTAGCCGACGAATTGCGACGGGTCAGTGAGGCCTGTCTGGCCTGCAGAATTGGTGACGAGAAGTACATTGTTGACAGCTGTCAACTCGCTCACACTGCCCCAGTCACCGCCTGCTAAAGGTGCGGAATCATTGAGGAAACTTCGCGCCCAAGCGATAACTTTCGCGCCACGAATAGGATTATAACCCTTGGTTTTTTCTGCCCTACCGTCGTCTGCAATCGCGTCTGTTCCGTAGAGCGCATCGTAGAGCGAGCCCCAACGGGCATTGGCGGCGTTCAGCGCATAACGCGCATTCATGACTGGAACGACCAATTGCGGGCCGGCAACTACGGCAATTTCAGGATCAACATTAGAGGTGGAAACCGCGAACTTTGGGCCCTCGGGCAGCAGGTAGCCGATGGAGGATAGGAACTCGCGATACTCCGCCATTGTGTAACCTGTCGGACGCTTGGCCTTATACCATTCGTCGATTTGGATTTGCAGTGCATCGCGCTTGGCAAGCAGCTCACGGTTCTTGAGGCCAAGGTCATGAACGATATCAGAGAAGCCAGACCAGAATGTTGCAGCGTCCACGCCCGTGCCGGGCAGCGCTTCGTTTACCACAAAATCATGCAGCTCGCGGTCAATCGTCAGGTCATTTATGGTCACTTGCTCGCGCATGGGTATTCCTTTGAAATTTGGCTTATTCAACAGTTTTGGCTGCGGGCCGTCAATTGGCCAATGGTGGCAGGTATCCCTCTCCCCGATTCTTCATCGGGGAGAAGAGGGTAGGGTGAGGGGCGGCCTACCTCTGACATTTCGAGATCTTTCGCCCCTCATCTGCCTGCCGGCATCTTCTCCCCGTAGGAGAAACGGGGAGAAGCACGCGCTCCGCCGTCTTGCTTCAAATTAGACGTTTGCAACTTACGACCCTAATCTCGGCCGCCCATGAGCGACCGCTGAAATCGTCGCTTCGATGAATTTCCGCGTGTCTTCGATGGTCGCCGTTTTGATATCATGGCTCAGATCAACATGGGCGTCGCTGGCACCCGCTTCCGTGGATTGCGTCATCGCCAGCGCCGATGCCATGGTTTCCGCGAAGTTCATGGCTTCGGTTTCATTGGTGAAATCCTTGACCTCAGCGCCAACCATGACGCGGAAGCGCTGCTCTTCCGGCTGGCTGACGTGGGCCACGACCTTGACCCGCACCTCGCCGACAACCGCTCCAACGGCATTGGCGACACCGGCGTTTTCCGGAATAATCGCTATTGTATTCAACAGCTTGCCAACCGCCGGATAGATCAGCGGAGCGGAAGCTCCAAGGCCGATGATGCTGCGATCAAGCGCCAAGCTAAACTGCGCGACGTTCTTTGTGCCATCCAAAGCCCGCTGTACCAGCGGTAATTTTAAGAGACTCGGCCCATCCAGACCATCTTCACTAAACGCCGCTTCCAGCACCAATTCGGCGGATCGGCGCTCCAATGCGTGGACTGTGCTGGCGGAAATAACTTCGGCGGTTTCGGCAATCAGCTTGCCGCGACCATCACGTTTGCGGGCGAAAAGCTCAGCGCCGAGGCGGGCGGCATCGGCGTTTCCCGTGGCCTGATTGCCCAAAACATGCTGGGCATCAGTGGGCGTAAAGCCGGAAATCATGGCAAGGCCTCGCACGACCAGACGATTGAGCGAGGTGATTTGCGAGGCGGATTGGATGAGGTCAATCAGTGAAATTGGCAGCGCAGCGAGGCGGTTATAGAGGGTGAGTTCGGAAGGAGACAGGCCAGCAGCAAAGCGATCTGCAAGACCTGTGCGAAAAGCGAAACGGCCTTCGAGGCGATTCCATGTATCGGCTTTCACTTGTTTTTCAAGCACTTGGATAAGGCTCGGGTGGGCAGCAGCAGCGAGCGCCAATGGCAAAATGCGGCGCGGGCCCAGCACTATCTTGGCTTCCAATCCGCCTTCAGGAATGGTGACTTCGCTATCGCCGCCCAGCCCATGCGTGCGCATGGCGACGGCTTCCACCATGGTGCGGAAACCGCCAACGGTGGCGCCGTCTTCATCCAAACGCGGGCGACCATCGGACAAAAGCGCGATGTCTGTAGTGGTGCCGCCGATATCGGAAACGATGGCGTTATCGAGGCCCGTGAGGAACCGCGCGCCGACGAGACTGGCGGCGGGGCCGGAAAGAATTGTCTCAATGGGGCGGTTTTTGGCGAACTCCGCCGAGACTAAAGCGCCATCGCCGCGCACCACCATGAGGGGGGCGTTGATGCCATTTTGGCTCAAAAAGCCCTGTGTTGCCTCGATTAAGCGGCCAATCAGGCCCACCAAGCGGGCGTTTAGCAACGTTGTGAGGGCGCGGCGCGGGCCGCCAAGTTTGGAAGAAAGCTCGTGAGAGACAGTCACGGGAAGGCCTGTGAGGCGGACGACAAGCTCGCGGGCGGCGATTTCGTGGGCGGGATTGCGCACCGCAAATAGGGCGGCGATGGCAACGCCGGTGATAGAATCGCCGATTTCTTTGATCTTGGTTTCGAGCCCATCCAAGTCCAGCGGATTTGGCGAGCCGTGGGCGTTATGGCCACCGGGAATGGTGATGAGGGGGTCTTTGCCGAGCGCCTCATGGAGGCCATCGCGGGTTAAGTCCTTGGGTTCAAAGCCAATTCCGACGAGAGCTACACGCCCGCCTTGGCCCTCAACAAGGGCATTGGTGGCCAAAGTGGTGGACATGGAGACAAGGCCAATGTCGCTTGGCGTGGCATCTGCAGCCGCTAATACGGCCAGTGCCGCGCCGGAAATGCCGATGGAAAGATCATGGCGAGTGGTGAGCGCTTTGGCGGAGGCAACGATGCCACGCTCCGGGCTATAAAGCACAGCATCGGTATAAGTGCCGCCGGTATCAAAACCGAGCCGCAATTTTTCATGAATTTTTGTCAAGTTTAGTGCCCACGCGCCGCGTTATTTTGGCTGACACATAAGGCATGTGAGGCGGTTGGGAAAGGGGCGAAACGCTTAATGAGACAAGGTCGCCGAACGCCCGAACATGATACGGAGAGCGTGCGAAGATGGTCCAGAAGTGGTGCGCGGGTAGTCCGAGCGCCACCTGAGCGGCGCTCGTCTGAAATTCTGAGGTTAAATCAACCGCGCGCCATTTCGGCGGCAATGCGGTTAACGTCTGACTGTTTGATGCCGGCGTCGGCGCGGTCACGGGCTGTCATGTTTTCGAGCATAATCATGGCTTCACGAAAGCTCTTTTCGCGCGATGATGGCTGGCGAGTGGAGAACGGATTTGCAATGTTAAACATAATGTCTTCCTTTCAAAGTTTTTGGAGACAGGGCAAACATAGTACTTTCTGGAAATTTGTGCAGTGCAACATTTGAACTTCTGTTATGCATTTTACGCATGTCTTTTTAATGAGTAATGCGATTAAATTATAGACTTGTTAATCTTTGTTGCAAAACGTCGAATCCGGCGCGACAGTCTGAAAAACCAATTTCAAGGAAATTACCATGAGCGTTTCGCCCCTGCGCAAATCCAATTTGAATTTTGAAGCTGAGCGGGTGGATTTGGCTTGCGCGTTTCGCTGGACGGTGAAGCTTAATATGCATGAGGCGGTGTCGAACCATTTCTCGCTCGCGGTGAATGACAGCGGCACGCAATTTTTGATGAACCCGAACCAAGTGCATTTCTCGCGCATCACGGCGAGCAGCCTGTTGTTATTGGACGCGGAAGACCCCGCCAGCATGGACCGGCCCGATGCACCGGACCCGACGGCGTGGGGACTGCACGGGGCGATCCATCGCAATGTTAAACATGCGCGCTGCGTGATGCATGTGCACTCGATGCACGCGACTGTGTTGGCATCGCTGGCAGACTCACGGCTGCCGCCGATTGACCAGAATTGTGCGACGTTCTTCAACCGCGTGGTGATTGATGAGAATTATGGCGGGCTGGCATTTAAAGATGAGGGCGAGCGCTGCTCGCAGCTTTTGACCGACCCGAAAGTTAAAGTCATGATTATGGGCAATCATGGTATTTTGATTTTGGGCGACAATGTCGCTGACACATTTAACCGGCTCTATTATTTCGAACGCGCCGCCGAGACCTATATCAAGGCGCTCTGGACGGGGCAAAAGCTGCGGTTGATTCCTGATGATATTGCTGAAAAGACGGCCGCCGAAATTGAGAGCTATCCAGCGCAGGCCGAACGGCATTTTTCAGATTTGCGGACGTTGTTGGATGCGGAAGCCACCGACTATCGGGCTTAAGCCGCCAGACGGTGATCGTTGGCTTTGACGATGATGGCGTTGAGGCATTCTACGCAGAGATCTAAATCCACCGCGCCAATTTTTGAAAGCTCCACGTCGATTTCATCCAGCATGACTCCCTGCGCCACCAATTCGGCAATCGCGGTGTTGATGGCATCGCGCGTTTCAAAGCGAATTGTCTGTGGGAACATGGCGGCCTCGGGCAAATGATTATTTAGTCAAATTGCAGATAATGGCTTAATGTTTGGTTAATGTTAGCAAGTGCTTTCATATAAATTTGCAAGTCAGCAACGATAACAGTGAAAATTCAACCGCTTGCTGCGGCTGGTAGCAGAGCCGCCATGACTATGGTGCAGGAAATATCTTTGTGAAATCAGTGGGTTTGGCCACCTTGCCATCGCAGGCCTTTTTCTCACGGTATTCGAGGAGATCAAATCCACCCGACTCATTGACCTTGTAGGATTCCAAAACACCGCAATCGCCAGCTTCGCTAGCCAGTGAAATACCAGTTACTGTGCGGGCCTTCGCGTCCCAAGTCGGCGACATAAGCTGACTTTCGCCGACCGCGCGCGGGTGTCCTTTCGGGCCTTCAATTTTCACAAAGCTCAAATTTTCCTTCGGGTCTGTCAAATAGACCAACGCAAACAGGTTTGAAGTTTGCTTGCCGAATGTATCGCAAGGGATTTGCCAAATTGCAGATTCTTCTGACGTCTGGAAGCCTTTGACGCCGGATTTCATGGTGGCCGGTTTGCAATCAAACTGCTTTTGCGCAGCAGCGAGCACTTCCTTGTCCACCTGCTCGGGCGTTAATTCATAGGGCTCAAACATGCCTGCGGACGGAGCGGCGGCGCTATCATCTGCGGCGGCAGGTGTGTTGCAGCCCGCATTGCCTTTGACGGAGGCGCGGAAAATGGGGAAGCCATCCATGGCGATTATCAACTTGCCACCTGTGATTTCGATAGACTCGCCCATCAAATCATCGAGTTGCAGCGTTTGGACCACATAGTCATTATCGCCCGGCAACTTGTATAGTTGATACTCATAAAGGTCGTAGCCATTGGTCTTGCCGCCAGTAGCAATGCGCGTGAGCGTAATGTCTTTGCCGCCGATTTTCATGTGGGCGGGCTCATGCTTATTGTCTTCGCCAACGAGCTTTTCGGTGAAGATATAAGCGTATTTGTCGGCTTCCGGATCGCGGTCATCCTGCCAGAGTACTATGCTGCAGCCTTGAGAGCGATCAACTTCGGATTTTTCGTAGAGATTGAGATCGACGTCGGGGGCGGTTTGTGCGGCGGCCTGCGCTGTGATGCCAAATGCACATAGTGCAGCCAATACACTGCTGCGCAACCAAGTGGACATGGCAGTAACCCTCTTTACACAATCAGCATTCGTAAAAGTTGACCGGCGTGGCTTATCGCCCGCCGGTCAAAGTCAGATCATTGGCAAGGATTTTCTTCCGTGCACTCTGGCTGTTGCTGCGCCTGCGCATCAGCGTCGGCCTGAGCTTGGGCATCGGCATCGGCTTGAGCTTGCGCATCGGCGGCAG
>JAYTVD010000060.1:0-27579 GCA_043744175.1 Phyllobacteriaceae bacterium | reverse complement strand
CGCCGCAAGTGCCAATTGCCGATTCAATTGCGCTCTCCGGCGTCAACCGCTACAAAATTGATTACCCCTCAATTCGCATTTGGGGATCGGTGATGTTTTTGGCACTGAATATATTTGCGGGATATGTGATCGAGCGCACAAACCCCGGCGCTGCAATTCCAATGCTGGTGTTTGGATTTGCGCTGATTTTGTTAACATCGCTGCAAATTCCCCGCCTTGGCAAACGGCGCAGACCGTTTGCCCAAATCAGCGCGGCAACTGGAAATGCCATTCTAAAGCCGCCGGTTCTGTTGATGCTAGTGACCACCGCTCTGCTGCAAGCCTCACATGGTTTTGTCTATAGCTTTGGCTCCATTTTCTGGCAGTCACTAGGTGTCGGCGCAGAACAGGTCGGACTGCTGTGGGCCGTGCAGGTGTTTGCAGAGATTGTGCTGTTTCGTTTTTATGGACGCCTGTTTGGCTCCATGAAATTGCAATATGTACTCACCGCCGCCGGCTTGTTTGGCATTTTCAGATGGATACTGTTTGCCAATGCAGAGGCACTGCAATTAGGGTTTTACAGCCTCGCTGCGATACAAATATTACACGCTTTTAGCTTTGGCGCGGTTTACATTGCGATGCAGAATTTTCTGGCAGTCTCGGTTCCGGAGGAACAAGCCAGTGCCGCGCAGGGCTTAACGGTATTTATTCACGGCGTGGCTATGGTCATCACAATGTTCGGGTCAGGGCCACTCTATGCGGCCTATCATGGCCACGGCTTTTACGCGATGACGCTGGTTAGCGCTGCTGGCATCGGCTGTGCTTTTTGGTTCGCCCACGCCTATAAAAAGACTGCGCAGGCGATCTATCCCCAAAGCGCGGTGCTTGGCGGTGATACGATCGAGCCGTTGTAAACGAGACATGGCTCACGGTCCTTGGCCAAAAGTAGCGGCCCGTCTAAATCCACGAAGTCGGCGTCCTGCGCCAATATGAGCGCAGGTGCCATCGCCAGCGAGGTGCCAACCATGCAGCCCACCATGATTTTCATGCCGGTTTGACGCGCAAGCCTGTGCATCTTGATGGCTTCAGTTAGGCCGCCTGATTTATCCAGCTTGATGTTGACCGCATCGTAGCGGTCGGCAAGCGAGGCCAAATCGGCGCTCAGATGCACGCTCTCGTCTGCACAAATAGCAACGGGATGTGCAATATTGGCAAGTATTGCATCTTGGCCGGCGGGCAGGGGCTGCTCGATCAAAACCACGCCGAGCGATGCCGCCAGCGCCAGATTCTCTTCAATATTTTGCGTCGTCCAGCCCTCGTTCGCATCAACAATTATGCGTGAGTTGGGGGCAGAGGTGGCAACTGCGCGCAGGCGCTCCATATCGCCAACGCCGCCCACTTTGATTTTCAGAAGCGGACGATGGGCCGAAGCCTTTGCCGCTGCCGCCATTTCATCAGGCGTTCCCAGCGAAAGTGTGTAGGCAGTCGTAACAGCCTTCGGTGCGGGATAACCCGCCTTTGCGAAAGCAGCCAAACCACTACGCTTGGCCTCTAAATCCCACATCGCGCAATCAATAGCGTTGCGGGCCGCACCAGCGGGCATTTGGGTTTGCAGCGATTCAAGCGTCAATCCGCCCTCAATGGCAGCCCGTGCCGCCTCAATTTGGCTGAGAACGCTCTCCACACTCTCGCCATAGCGAGCGTAGGGAACGCACTCGCCTGTGCCGGAATGACGGCCATCGTTGAGAACAACCCGCACCACTTTTGCCTCAGTTTTTGAACCGCGCGAGATGACGAATTTTCCGGCGATGGGAAAGGATTCCACGAAGGCCTCTAATTTTAGTTTGAAGGCCTGTAATTTTATATTCATGTGCAACTCAGCGATTCGAAATGACAGTTCAGCATTCAAACTATAAGCATGCGGCATGGCAACAAAAGCAAACAAACAGACTCAAAGTGCGGAAAAACTTTCTGCGGCTGTTTCTGTTGAGATGACCAAAGACGACACAGCCCAACTAACCATCACTGGTTTTTGGACGACAAGGCTCGTTGGCGAGGTTGATGATGTCATGCGCGGACTTGCCTCGAAGCCTTTCAAAAACGTCACGGTCAATCTCACAAGCATGCGCGGGATGGATACAGCGGGTGCTTGGATTATTCATCGTACAGCCCAAAAACTGTCGAAGGCAGGCGCATTCATTTCCTACGCCGGCATGAATGCTGAGTGGCAAATTCTGATGGACGCAGTCGCCGCTGCGCCTGATCCAGACGCCGCTAAAGCTACGAATTTGGACGCAAGCCTGTTTTCTACCCTGTTCGAAAAATTGGGCAGGGCCGTTGCCTCAACGGGAACAGATTTCCTGATGGCCATGCACATGCTCGGCTCCACAGTGCGCGGCGCGCAGATGAAGCTTGGCCGTGGCCACGGCATAAGTCCTGCTGCCATAGTCCATCAAATTGAGCGCATGGGCGTCGGCGCATTTCCTGTTGTTATTTTGATGTCATCCATCATTGGCGCGATTATCGCCCAGCAGGGTGCATTTCAATTGCGCTTTTTCGGCGCTGAAATTTTTGTGGTGGATTTGGTTGGCGTTTTGGTGCTGCGCGAGATCGGCGTGTTGTTGACCGCGATTATGGTCGCGGGTCGCTCCGGTAGCGCGATCACTGCCGAAATTGGCTCGATGAAAATGCGCGAAGAGGTCGATGCGCTGACGGTAATCGGGTTAAACCCTGTGGGTGTATTGGTATTTCCGCGCCTCGTTGCGCTTGTCATAGCCCTACCACTTTTGACGATTGTATCTGACCTCACCGCACTTTTCGGCGCATCAATGGTGACGTGGGCCTACTCCGGCATCCCGCCGGCTGCTTTCATCGCCCGATTGCAAGAGGCGATTGACCTAAGCACCTATTTTGCCGGGCTTATCAAAGCACCATTCATGGCGATGATTATCGGCATCATGGCCTCCGTCGAGGGCATGAAAGTGGGCGGCAGCGCCGAATCGCTCGGCACTCATGTCACGGCATCTGTGGTAAAGTCGATATTCGTGGTTATCGTCGTTGATGGACTATTCGCTATGTTTTATGCCGCAATTAACTTCTAAACGCCGTGCTTGATAAGGGTAATCAGAACAGATGAGCACGAAAATCAACGAAGGCGAAGTCATCATCCGCGCCACAGATATTTGCGTGTCATTTGGTAAGAGCAAAGTGCTGGATCATTTGTCGTTGGATGTACGCAAGGGTGAAATTCTCGGCTTTGTCGGCGCGTCAGGCGCAGGCAAATCAGTTCTTTTGCGCACAATATTGGGCCTGACGCGCAAGCAGAGTGGTACGATTGAGTTATTTGGCCAAAACCTCGATGAGGTTTCCGACGCACAGAAAATTTTGATCGACATGCGCATGGGAGTGCTTTTTCAGCACGGAGCGCTGTTTTCAGCGCTCACAGTCGCTGAAAATATTATGGTTCCGATGCGTGAATATCTCGATCTATCCCCCAAGCTTATGCGGGAATTGGCAAATTTGAAAATTGCCATGGTGGGCTTGCCGCAAGATTCAGCGGGAAAATTTCCCTCCGAACTCTCCGGCGGAATGATTAAACGCGCGGCGCTGGCGCGCGCCCTTGCGCTCGATCCTGACATTGTGTTTCTCGACGAGCCGACCTCAGGACTGGACCCGATAGGGGCTGCAGCCTTCGATGAACTAATCGCAAATATGCGCGACACTTTGGGCTTAACTGTCTATATGGTGACTCATGATCTCGACAGCCTGTTTTCTGTATGCGACCGGATAGCGGTGTTAGGCGAGCGTAAAGTGGTACTTGAAGGAACAATCGCGGACATGCTCCAATCCGAACTCCCCTGGGTGAAACAATATTTCCGTGGCACGCGTGCCCGCGCGATTTCTGGTGCTCACCAAATGGCAGGGGCGCGCTAAGAGATGGAGACACGCGCCAACTATATCGTTGTCGGGATTGTTACGCTGGCAGTGTTGCTGGCCTCGTTCGGCTTCGTGTTTTGGATCGCCAAATTTGGCGATAGCGGTGACCGCGCTCAGTTGGAAATCCGCATACCAGGGTCGGTGACAGGGCTTTCCGTAGGTAGTCAAGTGTTGTTCAACGGCATCAAAAAGGGCGTGGTTAAGCGCCTCACAATTGATCCAACAAATCCCAAAACCGTAATTGCCGACGTCGAGGTTGATAGCGATACACCGATTACCGCTAAAACCGAAGCAACGCTAGGATTTCAAGGACTTACAGGTCAAGCCTACATCGAACTCAAGGGCGGTGACGCAAATGCGCCCAACCTTTTAGCGGCAGCTAGAGCCTCTGGAGAGACACCGCATATTGAAGCGGATCCCGGCGCGGTAAACAACCTGATCAATCAGGCGCAAGATATAGCCAAGAAGGCAGACCAAGTGCTGAATGGACTTGATGGTTTCGTAAAGGACAACCGGGCGCCATTGACACAAACATTCGCAAACGCACAAAAATTCTCGGATGCGCTAGCCAAAAATGCCGATGGAATTGACGAGTTTTTGGCTAGTGTTGGTGACCTGTCGAAAACTTTGACGTCGGTCTCCACGAGGTTGGAATCAACCCTGACGACGGCAGAGGATTTGCTCAAAAGTGTGGATAAAGCCAAAGTGGACCACATTTTGGCCAATGCTGATAAGGTTTCCACAGACCTTGCCGCATCCAGCGGCGACATTAAAAAACTCACAGAATCAATTGGCACAACCGTGCAGTCGATCAACGCATTTTCGGATAAAGCCTCAAAAAGTTTGGATGGCCTGGACAAGATACTGAACGCCGCTGACTCAGCTAAGATAGCCTCGGCGATTTCCAACATCGAAGAAACAGCCAAATCCGCCAAAGTGGCGATGGCGGACATCAGCAAGACAACAGCAAAAATCGGCGCTCGCTCTGATGATATCGACCAAATCGTAGCCAATACAAAAGATTTCACAGGCAAACTCAGCCACACAACGGAACTTTTTGATGCTGTGTTAGTTAAGGTCTCGTCATTCCTAGGTTCGACCGATGGTCAGGGCCCCGGATTGGTAGCGGAAGCAAAATCTACGCTTGTTGCTTTTAGACAAGTGGCAGACACATTGAATGCAAAGCTTGGCCCGATCACAGATGGTTTGGCAAAGTTCTCAGGGCGAGGTTTGGATAACGTCGATTCATTGGTTCAAAATACGCAACGTTCAGTCTCGCGTATCGAAGAAGCGATTTCTGAATTGCAAAAAAATCCGCAACGATTAATTTTTGGCGGGAAGGGCTCCGTTCCCGTTTACAACGGCCGCAATCGTCGTTGACTTGGCTTTGATGACTCTGCAAGACATTAACCATTCAAATGATGCCGGACAATTTCTGGTGAGGATTCTATCGTGACGAAGGCAAAGCGCTTTCATATTGGCCTTGTGACGTTGCTGCTCGCCGCGCTTGCCGGATGTTCAAGTCTTGGCGGTGGCAACAAGGCTTTGGATACTTACGATCTTGCCGTGCCCGATGTGGCCACCAAGGAGAGCCGTAAGACCAAGGTGCAAATCCTCATTGCCGAACCGCAGGCGCTAAAGGCACTCGATAGCGAAAATATTGTGGTTCGAGGAGATGCCTCGTCAATCCAATATTTGGGCGGCGCGCAATGGGGCGACCGCCTGCCAAAGATTGTACAAGCACGGCTTGTCCAAGCGTTTGAAAACTCTGGCCGTTTTGGCGGGGTAGGGCGTCCGGGTGAGGGGCTGGCCATTGACTATCAGGTAATAACCGATATTCGCGCCTTCGAAATTCAAACTAATGGAAGCGATGTCGCGACCGTTGAGATATTTGTAAAACTTCTCAACGACCGGACGGGAGACGTCGGATCATCAAAAGTATTTTCCGCATCAGTACCTGTCGGCGCTGGATCAGATGCCTTTGTGCGCGGCCTAGATGCAGCGTTTGATAGAGTCGCAGTTGAAGTGGTTAACTGGGCCGCCAGCAAAATTTGAGGCCGGCATGCTGATTTCTTGCTCAACCTTGCACAACTAAGCAGGGGATAATTTCTGTTTCATACCGAAATATTTATTGGTTTGCCCGGTTCAGGTGTTAACCTTATGTTTAAACTTTTAATCATTCGGGGAATTTCCGGTTCCCAACCCCCGTGAAAAACACTACAATATTGGTAGCGAGAGTGGCTTGGGTCATTTCATTTGACCGCAATCCAACATAAAGCATTGGCAGAAGTAACGATATGGCACGCAAATCAGTTAGCGAAAAGCTTAGCAAAGACGTCGAAGCCGAACTCGAAAAGGCCCTGAGTTTAGACTTTGCCGAAAGCGCGGATTTTAATGATTTTGCATTGGATTTTTCGGAGTCGGACCTTGGCTCAGATTTTGTCGAGGCTGCACCTGCGATAGAGTCATCCACATTTGAACCGGCCAAAGCCACGGCTGTTGAAGAGCTGTCAAATGTTGCCGCTCCTGTGGTAAAAGCGTCAAAGGCCACTATCGAGCGCGAAGTGGCAAAGGCTGCAACCGCTCCAAAACCATCGCCAGAACTTGCCAATCGCACTGTTGCACCTGAACCTGCCCGTTCAACAGCACAGCTTCCCTCCGCCGCCAATGATGACAATCAGCGCAACTATGCCTCCGCCTTGCGCAACCTCAACCGCCGTTTACCCAATACGCTATTTTGGATGACAGGCGCGCTCAGTGTCCTTTGGGTGGGCTTAAGTCTCTATATTGCCTACACATTTTATGGTTCTGGTGCTTTTGCCGCAGCAAATCTATCGCGCTTTCTGCTCACGCCCGCTGGCCTGACACTGGTAATAGCTACGTTCCTGCCAGTCGTCCTGTTTTGGGCGTTCGCCGTCATGGTGCGCCGTGCGCAGGAATTGCGCATCGCCGCGCAATCCATGACCGAGGTCGCTTATAGGTTGGCCGAGCCAGAGACCGTTGCGCAAGACCGCGTAATGGCCGTTGGCCAAGCGGTGCGCCGTGAAGTGGCAGCCATGAGCGAGGGCATTGAACGCACGCTGGCCCGCGCCAGCGAATTGGAAACGCTGGTAAACGGCGAAGTCCACGAACTTGAGCGCGCCTATTCAGACAATGAGATCCGTATTCGGTCGCTAGTGGATGATTTGAGCCAAGAGCGCGAATCCATCGTCAGTCATGCCGAGCGCGTACGCGCTTCCATCTCCGGTTCGCACGAGCAATTGAAGGATGAACTGACGCAAGCCAGTGATATCATTCGCGAAAATGTCTTGAGCGCCTCGACGCAATTGACGATGACGATCAACCAGTCCGGCGAATCCCTAGTCAGCCGCATCAACGATAGCGGCGGGCAGATTTATCAGGCAATTGGGTCGCGCACTGACGAGATTGAGCATCGCATCACGACATCCGGTGCGGCTTTTGCCACCCTTTTGGATACCCGGGTGCTGGCGCTCGGCCAGCAGGCAGAGCAGCTTTCCTCAACATTGGCGCAGACGCTGGATAGCCGCACTGAATCGATGGTCTCACTGCTGACTGGCGCCACTGGTAATCTATCTGAGACAATGGACAGCCGCACGCAGTCCATGATTGCGCTATTGAATGAAGCGTCTAATAATATTGGCAGTCATCTAGGTAATCGCACGGACGGTATGTTGTCCGTTATTGGTTCCGCCACTCAAACACTTACAGGTGAGTTTGATGTGCGCTTGGCTAACCTTGAAAATACAATGAATGCCCGCAGCAAGTCTTTGATTTCTGAATTTGAAACCCGCGCCGAAGCGCTGGATAGTGGCTCCGAGCGCCTGAATGCTGCGCTGGATCAGCGCGCACGGATGCTCAACGAGACACTGGTAGAGCGCACGCGCGACATCTCCAAGACCTTTGCGGATGGACATGAGGCAATAACGAGCCGCGCGCGCGAAGTAGAACAGGCGTTTGCCGAAGGTCATGCTTTGCATAGCTCAGTATTAAATGAAGCTCGCGAAGCTGTTTCCAGTGGCATGTCGGCCCAGACTGAGCAGATGCGCTTGATGATGGACGAGCGCATTAACGCGGCCTCAGAGCATATTGGCGGCCATCGCGATGCGCTTTTGAACGCGTTGGAAGAAAAGGCCGGAACGCTCGCAAGCGAAATTGCACTGCGAACTCAAGAGCTTACCAGCGGGTTTGATGAGCGTACCGCTCATGTGGCGGGCACGCTCGCGGCCCACGCGGAAGAAATGCGCAGCGTGCTGGATTCTAATACAAGCGCCGTTTCCGGGCATCTGGAGCGCACAACGCAAGAACTTCGCTCTGTGCTTGATGAAAAAGGCATGGGCGTATCTGATAATATTGCGGCAAGAACTGATGAGCTTCGCGCCCTATTTGATGAAAAAACCCGCACTATTGGTGATAATATTGCTGTCCGTTCGCAAGAACTACATTCAGTTCTTGATGATAAAGCGATGGGCGTCGCCAATAATATTGCACTGCGCACAGAGGAGCTTCGCGCTCTATTTGACGACAAGACCCAAGTCATTGATGATAATATTTCGTCCCGCTCGCAAGAATTGCATTCAATTCTCGAGAATAAAGCGATGGGCGTTGCTGAAAATATTGCACTGCGCACGGAAGAATTGCGCACATTGTTTGATGACAGAGCGACTGTTATTGGCGACCATATTGCGGCGCGTACTGATGAGCTCACCACAGGTCTTGATGAGCGCGCGCTGACTATTGCCAATCATATTGCCAGGCGTACGCAAGAATTGCATGCTGGTTTGGATGCGCGCGCCAATACAGTCGCAGATGCCATTGCTATCCGCACGGATGAACTCAATCTAGTGTTAGATAATAAGGCAATTGAAGTTGCTGATAATATTGCCGCACAGACTGAAAAGATGCGCGATGTATTGGACGATCGCTTGGTTGCACTTAGCCAAACCTTTGCGCAATCGCGTGATGAAATCTCGGCCAACATCGCCAATGATCTGGAACGCGTCATCACCACGCGCACCGAAATTGAAGCGGCAATCAATGCTGAAATCGGGCGTGTCGAACAGGCGCTCACCAGCCAGACCGGCGCAATCGAAGAACGCACAGACACGATGCGCCGCGCGCTCGAAATAGGCGTGGAAGCCGTGCGCAACTCGCTCGAAACCAGTGCGTCCGTCATGGCAGGCACTTTGCGTGATCGCGTTCGCGAAGCCGCCGCCGCAATTGCCGAAGAATCAGTACGTGCTAATGCAACTCTGGACGGCCATTCGTCGAACTACGCCGCCCGCCTTGAGCAGCACAGCGCGGACTTCGCCGAACGTTTGGCCGCCAGCATTGCCGAGGCCGAGCAGCGCCTCGAAGCGCGGGTGCTGGCGAATGCCAAAACCTTCTCCGGCCAGACCGACGAAATCATCGCCGCCTTGGATGGCGCGGACCAGCGCATCATGGCGCGCGTTCATCAGGTGTCGGCAGAGCTTGATGCCCGCGCCAACGCATCGGCCTCGTCCATCGCCGCGCTCAACAAGGCAATCGGCAGCGAGGCAGATCGCACGTCCTTGGTGATCGATGGCAAGACCAACGAGCTGACAGCTATGCTGGCAGACCGCTCCGCCGAAATCGTCCGCATCTTGGATGAGACCGCCAAGCCGCTTGTGGCCAGCCTGTCCGAAACTGGCAAGACGGTTACATCGCAGCTCGAAGCCGCGACTAAGGCTGCCACCGAACGCCTGCGCGACGAAAACGCAGTCATGGTGCAAATGCTCGCCAGCCGCACCGCTGAGACAGTCAACGCGATGAGCGCCGCCCGTTCGGATTTGGCAGGCGGCGTGTCGGATCTTATCGACCGCCTTTCGGCCTCCAACTCCAAGCTCGGCCAGCTCATCGACATGGCGCATACAAACTTGGGCGCGGTTGGTGAGCAGCTCTCCGGCAATACGGAACAGTTCGCCAGCCTCAGCGATAATTTCGTGGCGCAGGGCGAAAAGGCGGCCAGCCAGATTTCCACATCTGCGCGGATGCTCGAAGGCAATGTCAACCGTCTCACCGAACTTTCGTCCGGCACATTGAAAGAAGTGGCGGCCATCGCCAGCCGCTTTGATGAGCATGGCCGCGTGTTAGCCTCCGCTTCGGATTTGCTCAGCGCCGCGCAAGGCTCGCTCAGCCATACATTGGAAGATCGTCAGGAAGCGCTGGAAGCGCTCGCCGTTGGCCTCGTCAAGCGCTCAGAAGAGATCGAAAACACGCTGCGCTCGTTTGAAACGCTGGTGTCCTCGGCCTTTGATCGCGCCGAAAGCCGGACGCAGTCTTCAACACAAGGCATGAAGGCCTCGCTGGCCGAGGTTGTAGAACAGGCCACCAGCCGCTTTGCCGGTGCCACGGAAGACATGCGTAAGACCGCCAATGATATCCGCACCGAGATTGAAGCGGCCAAGGCTGAAATTGCCAATGGCATGGCCGATATGCCCGCTGGCGCGCGTCAGGCGACTGCCGAAATCCGCGCTGAGATTGAAGCCGCTAAGGCCGATATTAAAGCCAGTGTCAAAGATATGCCAAGCGATGCCCGCCGCGCTGCGGCGGAAATCAAGGCAGAACTGGAAGAAACCCGCGCGGAATTGCGCAAGGGCGTGTTGGAATTGCCGGAAGAAACGCGGCTTTCCTCGCAAACCATGCGCCGCGCCGTTGCCGAGCAGATTGGTGCGTTGAAGGAATTGTCCGAAATCGTGGGCAAATCGGGCAGGGCGTTTGATATGGCGTCTGCCTCAACAGCCCGCGCAGCGCCAGCTCGTCAAGAGCCACGGATCGAGCCAGTCTATCAAGAACCAGCGCCCCGCCGTGCGCCGGAGCCGCAATTGCGCGGCACACTGCCAATCGAAGCCCCGCAAATGCCAAAGGCGGCAGCGCCGGCTGGCAATGGCTGGGTATCAGACCTGTTACAGCGCGCCTCGCGCGATGAAGCGCCGGTAGCGCCACGTGTCGCCGCGCCCGCTGCCCGCTCGCCGCTCCATGTGGTCGAAACGCTGAATTCGCTGTCCGTCGATATCGCCCGCGCTATTGACCATGAAGCGTCCGTGGAACTCTGGGAGCGCTACCGCCGCGGCGAGCGCAACGTCTTCACGCGCCGCCTCTACACGCTCAAAGGCCAGCAAGCCTTCGACGAAATCCGCCGCAAATACCAAACCGATGCAGACTTCCGCTCGGCCGTGGACCGCTACGTCGAAGACTTCGAGCGCTTATTGCAAGACGTAGCCCGCAATGACCGCGACCAAATCATGACGCAGACTTATCTGACGTCGGATACCGGCAAGGTTTACACGATGCTGGGCCATGCTAGCGGGAAGCTGCGGTAAGGGGGCAAGCGCTCAGTTTGGACAGGACTGGTGTGTTTATCAGTCACAGGCTTTGCGCCTCACCGTGGCACCCCTCTCTGTCCTGTCGGACATCTCTCCCTCAAGGGGCCTGTCGCGTAATTGACGAATTGTGACGGATTTTGATGCAAGAGAAATAATGCGCAAACGCATAAGTATTTTTTATGAGAATGGCACAGCCCTATTTCAAACCTGCCGCCTTTGGATATTTTTTGGTTTGCGAAATTGTAACCTGATTAGGGGTCGCACATCATGAAAAAGATCATTGGCGCTTTCGCTATTATCGCTCTCTTAGGCGGCGGAATATATTACGCAATGGCGTACACAATGGAATCGCGGTTTATCAGCGCTTGTGATGAATCCATGCAAAACCGTCTTAAGTCGCCCTCAAGCTACAAGCGGCTTGATGTGACCTTCAACGATGAGAAAATGGAGCTGACTGATTATATCGCGGTAAAAACTAGAAAGATTGATGCTACTGGAAAATTTGCACTAAGTGAGCGACGGCTTCGAGCAACTTACCAAGCGCAAATTGCAGAGGCGCAATCTGGGATAATACACCCCGTCAAGATAGAAGCTAGAATTTCCTATGATGCTTCGAACGCTTATGGAGTGCCTTTGCGCAATTCTTTCCATTGCTTAACGATCAGCGATAGCCCTGATCCAAAAAAGTTTTATCCGAATGAACTGGAAATTGACGGAGTAACTTTTGCTGATTTTATATCCGGACTACCAGCCAAATAGGGCGTGTGGCATAATTGACGAATTGCAACTGATTTACGATCGTATTGGAGCTACAGAGTGCAGGATTACCGTTTGAACGGCTGATTTGGTGTGATTTTGGGGCTGCTTAACTGTTTTGACTGAGTTTAGACGGAGTCTGGGCGTGACTTATGACGTTGGCGTCACCCAGCGGCGCATGTTAAAGGCGATTGCCGCGATGGTGACTTGGGCTGTGGCTTTGGCAAGACCGCGATAGCAAATAACAGACAGGCCCATACGGCATTTCAAGGTGGCAAAGGTGGTCTCGACGGCGGCGCGTTGACGCGAGATAAGCTGGTTAAAGCGCTTCAAGCGCGGCGGCAATTGCGGATGATGCTTGTTGGGGCGGCGTATTACGCGGGACTTGATACCTTGGTCTTTCAAGGCGCGTTCGCGGGCATGAGTGTGATATGCTGCGGTAGGACTATCGTCATCCTCGGACAGCCGTGGCTCGGTGGCCGAGTATGACGAAATCCGCCGGATGATATCGTGAGCCAGTGACTCGCATCCCCTAGAAAAATAATTTTATAGGAAATTAATCCTTGACAGCGCGGCGGTCTTAAGGCATACATATGGCATAGTCAGAAAGCCATGAGTTGATGCCGAGCGCATCGCATGGATGACAATACACGAGGTGGTTCCGGTTTCCCGCACCGCCTTTTTTATTGCCCAAAATTCAAACGTAACAAAGGAGACCGCTATGCCGGATGAAAACCCGCGCCTTCAATTCCCGCGCCTTCACCTAAAGCCAATGGCCGCGCCGCCGCCGTGTCGGCCTGTCAATATTCTGCCGCTGGCGGTTTGGGAGGCGATTGCGTTTGTGCAAGGGCAATATGGCGTGCCGGATAAATTGCTGGCGCAAGTCGCGCAATGCGGGAAATCCACGCTGGTGGAAAAACGCGCCAAATATGGCTGGAAGGTGCGCAGCCTGCCGGTCGGCTTTGACACGATGCAGGGGGAAGTGCCGCCCGCGCCGCCACCGGAAACCGCGCCTGAAGCGCCGCTGTCTTTGGAGCAAATAGCTGAAAAAATCATGACGCAAATTGCCGGTGAGCTCGTGTCGGGAAGCGCTGATGAATTCGATGAGCGCTCAGTGAAGCGCGTGGCCATCCTCTCCAGCATCGCCAAAACCGCCTTGGCCTACGCCGGGCATAAACGCGAGACCCAGCCGCAACTGGACGAGCATGGCTTTACCAAGCCGACTGCCGAAGAGACCTCTGCCATTTTGCACAAGATAGGAAAACGCGTGAATGAGCTTGCTGCCAAACGAGCCGACGACATTAACTGAATCTGATTTTTTTGAAGGGTTTTCTGAACGGGATAAATGGATTGCCCATTGCGAATGGTGGATGAGGGGCAGGGCCGAGCAAGTGGCGCAAGGGCTGCCGATAACTTGGCTGCTGGTCGGCGGACGCGGCGCGGGCAAAACGCGCACGGGTGCTGAATGGGTCAATGGCATGGCCATGAACTACTGGCCGATGGCGCACGAAATCACCACGCCACTAGCACTGGTGGGCGAAACACTGGCCGATGTGCGCGATGTGATGATTGAAGGCCCGGCGGGCATTTTGAAATGCGCACGGGCGGGCAGGCCGCGCTTTGAGCCCTCCCGCCGCCGCGTGGTGTGGGACAATGGCGCGGTGGCGCACATGTTTTCATCCGAAGACCCCGAAAGTCTGCGAGGGCCGCAATTCGCCGCCGCTTGGTGCGATGAGTTGGCCAAATGGAAAAACGCCGAGGCCACGTGGGACATGCTGCAATTTGGCCTTCGTTTGGGGACACGCCCGCGCATAATCGCCACCACAACGCCGCGTCCGGTACCGCTCATCAAGGCACTGATGGTGGATGCAAATGTGCGCAAGACGAGAATGCGAACCAGCGACAATGCGGATAATCTCAGCGATAATTTTCTTGAAACCGTAACGAAATATTATGGCGGCACGCGGCTTGGCCGTCAGGAACTGGAAGGCGAGCTGATTGAAGACCGCGACGATGCGCTGTGGACGAGGCCGCAACTGGAAGGCCTCAAAGCCGCGCCGCCGGATGATCTGATGCGCATTGTCGTGGCGGTGGACCCGCCCGCCACTTCGACCAAACTATCCGATGCCTGCGGTATCATCGCCGTTGGTCTGGACCGCGCGGGCAAAGCCTATGTGCTGGCGGACCAGTCCATTAAACCGGCCACACCACACATGTGGGCGACGCGCGTGTGCCACCTATACCGTGACCTCAAGGCTGATTGCGTGATCGCGGAGGTAAACCAAGGCGGCGATATGGTGGAGGCAACGCTGCGCACCATTGATCCCGCCATCCCCGTGCGCTCGGTTCGCGCCTCGCGGGGCAAATGGCTGCGGGCCGAGCCCGTCGCCGCGCTATATGGCCAAGGCCGCGTCTGCCATGCCGGACATTTTCCGGCGCTGGAAGATGAGATGTGCAACTTCGGCCGCGATGGCCTTTCCGGTGGCAAATCGCCCGATAGGGTGGATGCGCTGGTCTGGGCGATCAACGAATTAATGCTGAACGCAAGCGCCGCCCCGCGCGTGCGAACTCTATAGTCAGGAACCCACATGAACCTAAAGTGGCTAAAACCGCCCCGCCGGGCGGAACGCACAGCTGTGCCCGAAACCAAAACCCAAAGCGGCTACGGCTTCATCCAAATGGAAACCCAAGGCGCAGCACGCTGGACGCGGCGCGAGCAGACGGCGCTTATCCGCGAGAGCTACTTGAAAAATCCGGTTGCCTACCGTGCCGTGCGGTTGGTGGCGGAGGCCGTAGCGGATGTGCCGTGGGCGCTGAGCGACGGCGGCGAGGATGTGGCCGCGCACCCGCTGCTGGACCTACTCACGAACCCCAATCCGCGCCAAGACAGGCGCACATTTATCGAGGCGCTGACCACCAATCTGCTGCTCACCGGAAACGCTTATGTGGAGCAGGCGGGGACTGAGACCAGCCGCGAATTACACCTGCTACGGCCGGACCGCGTGACCATCGAAACCGATGCAACGGGCTGGCCGGTCGCGCTGCAATGGAGAACGGGCAACGCGCGGCGTGTGGTGTCGCTGGAGCCGGATGGAGATGTGCCTGCTGCCGCTTGCCACATTTGCCAATATCATCCGCTCGATGATGTCTATGGCTTTGCCCCGCTGGAGGCCGCGGCGATGGCGATTGATATCCATAATGGCGCCAGTGACTGGAACAAGGCGCTGATTGATAATTCCGCGCGGCCCTCCGGCGCGCTGGTCTATGCGCCCAAAAGCGGCGCGAACATGAGCACCGACCAGTTTGAGCGACTGAAAATCGAGTTACAAGAAGGCTATCAAGGCGCACGGCAAGCGGGCCGTCCTCTGCTCTTGGAAGGCGGGTTGGACTGGAAGCCAATGGGCCTCACACCCAAGGATATGGATTTCTTCGAGGCCAAAAACGCCGCCGCCCGCGACATTGCGCTGGCGTTCGGCGTGCCGCCGCTGATGATCGGCCTGCCGGGCGATGCCACTTATGCCAACTATAAGGAGGCCAATCGCGCCTTCTTCAGGCTCACGGTTTTGCCGCTGGCAAACCGGCTGGCGGAAGTGTTGGGCGGCTGGCTCGGCCCGCTGTTTGGCGCGGGGCTAAAGCTCATCGCTGATCCGGACCAGGTGGATGCGCTGGCCGCAGACCGCGAAATGCTGTGGACCCGCATCGGCAATGCAGCGTTCCTCACCGAAAATGAAAAGCGCGAAGCGGTCGGCTACGCGCCAACCCAACGAGGTGCCTCATGAGCGGTGTTCCCGAAGGCATTGCGTTGTGGATTGCCAAAGCCGCTGGCGCAACGGCGGGCTCAGCTATTTCCATCGCATTCATGTTGCCCGCATCACGGCGCGAAGCGGCCCTGCGCTTCACCGTTGGTATTGCCAGCGGCATGGTTTTCGGCGGCATGGCGGGGCTAAAATTGGCGGTCTATTTTGACCTTTTGGACAGGATTGGCAGCTTTGAGTTGATGCTAACTGGTTCTGCAGCGGCAAGTCTATGTGCCTGGTGGGGCCTTGGAGTGATGTCGCGCATCGCCGGCCAGCTGAGCGCCGGACCGGCTCAACACAGTGAGCGGAGTGATAAGAATGAAGGGTAATGGGGGCATTCAAAAGCAAAATCCGGAAGTGAAATTTGCGGATATTAAGGTGGGCACAGTCGCCGAGGATGGCACGTTTTCAGGCTACGCCAGCCTGTTTGGCGTGACGGATCTGGCACGTGACAGTGTGGAGAAGGGGGCGTTTCTCAAGTCTCTTGCACTGCGCGGTGTGGGCGGCGTGCGCATGTTGTTTCAGCATGATCCGGCAGAGCCAATCGGTAACTGGTTGGAAATTCGCGAAGACGCGCGTGGGCTGTTTGTTAAAGGAAAACTGAGTCTTGGCGTGAAACGCTCACGCGAAGTTTTGGACCTGATGCGCAGCAAAGCGCTGGACGGGCTGTCGATTGGCTTTCGCACGGTGAAGGCCCGCAAAGATTCGGGCAGCAGCATTCGTCACATTCTGGAGGCGGACTTGTGGGAAATTTCTATCGTGACATTTCCCATGTTGCCCTCAGCGCGGGTGGCGCAAGTGAAGGCGCAAGTGATGACGGATGTGCTGCCTTTTCCCACCACCCGCGAATTTGAAATCTGGCTCAGGCGGGATGCCGGGCTGTCTCGCGGTGAAGCACGCGGCGTCATCGCCCGTGGCTTTGCCACCGTAAAACGCGAGCGGGATGCCGCACCAACTCAATCATCAAAATTGGAGCGGCGCCTACGTGTTGCCACTGCCAAAATGAACCAAGAAGGAAATACCCATGCTTAATTTACCACAAGACAGCGCGCCCGAAATGAAGGCGCTCACTGAAGATGTGGCAGGCGCATTCGATGAATTTATGGGCGCGTTTGATGCGTTCAAAGATGCTAACGATGAGCGCCTCGGCCAAATTGAAAAGCGTATGACGGCGGATGTAATTACGTCTGAAAAAGTGGACCGCATCTCGCGCGCAATGGACCAGATGCAAATGAAAAGCGCCCGCCCGCCACTGGTGCGTGACCGTGCGGCTCCACTCGACAATGAGCACAAGGCAGCGTTTGAAAGCTATGTGCGGCGCGGCGATGAGCGGGCGATGAACCAACTGGAAGCCAAAGCCATGTCTGTCGGCTCTTCGGCTGACGGCGGCTATTTGGTGCCGACGGAAATTGAACGCACCATCGGCAAGCGGCTCTCGCAGCTCTCGCCAATCCGTGCCATTTCCACGGTGCGGGAAATGTCGGTGGCGGTTCTTCGCAAGCCTTTTGCGACGGCTGGCTTTTCCGCCGGATGGACGGCGGAAACCGGCGCTCGCACGCAATCCACCACGCCTGTGCTGACGGAAATCCAGTTTCCGGCGATGGAGCTTTACGCTATGCCAGCGGCCACGACGTCTCTGTTGGACGATGCGGCCGTCAACATGGACGAGTGGATTACGGCGGAAGTGGAGGCGGTATTTGCCGAGCAAGAAGGCGCGGCGTTTATCAATGGCGATGGTGTCAACAAGCCGCGCGGCTTCTTGAATTACACCCAAGTTGCCGAAAGCTCTTGGTCGTGGGGCAATATTGGCTACACGGCAACAGGCGTTTCCGGCGCGCTGCCAGCGTCCAATCCGTCGGATATTCTGATCGACACGATCTATTCGCTCAAAGCCGGATATCGCCAAAACGGCAATTGGGTGATGAACCGCAAGACGCAAGCGGTCGTGCGCAAACTCAAGGATGCGCAGGGCAATTATCTCTGGACACCTCCGGCAACGGCGGGCGCGCAAGCCACCTTTATGGGCTTCCCGCTCGTGGAAGCCGAAGACATGCCGGACATCGCAGCGTCGGCAACGCCGATTGCATTCGGCAACTTCCAGCGCGGTTATCTCGTGGTGGACCGCATGGGCGTGCGCATCCTGCGCGATCCATACTCCGCCAAGCCCTATGTGCTGTTTTACACAACAAAGCGCGTGGGCGGCGGTGTGCAGGACTTTAATGCGATAAAACTACTGAAGTTCAGCGTATCTTAAATACCAGCCTGAAAACTCTACTTTAACGGCCAACTGGTGCGACTTTCTTCCGCTTCCGGTGCTCACGTACTTTAGTACGCTCCGCTCCGGTTCTCAGAAAATCACCCCATTTGACTCGTTAAAGCGAGTTTTGAGTTAGGTGTTACCCTGAGTGTTCTGTCCCAAAGAAACCGCGCTCTCATGGCCTCGGCAACCTCCCGCCGGGGCCGTTTGCATTTCAAAATCAAATTTCAGGTGCCACATGGTGATGACACGAATTACCGCCCCAGCGGCGGAACCTATAACTTTGAACGAAGCCAAGGCGCACTTGCGCATCTCCGATGCGAGCGAAGACATGCTCATTAGCGGCCTCATAAAATCTGCCCGCGAGGAGGTGGAGGAAGCCGCTGGCATCGCGCTTATCAACCAAGATTGGCGGCTCTATTTGGATGCATGGCCGCCATCAGGCATCGTGCGCCTGCGCCGCTCGCCGGTGCAGTATGTCAGTGTGGTCACGGTCTATGATGGCACGGGCGCGGCGACAACGATTACGCCGCCTACGGGCAATCTCGACAAGATATCATCGCCCGCCCGCTTCCTTGTGCCGGATGCCGCACGTGCGCCGGGCAGGGCTGTGAACGGCATCGAAATTGACTTTCGCTGCGGATATGGCGCGACGGGAGTGGATGTACCGGACGGTCTGAAACGCGCAATGCTGCTGTTAATTTCGCACTGGTACGAGCATCGCGGCGCGGGCGAAAGCGACGGGCAAACGGCGCTGTGGCCGAACAGCTTTGATCGGATTATGGACCGCTACCGGCGATTGGCGCTTTGACATGAGGCTGCAATTTATGGACCCCGGAAACCTGCGCACGCAGCTTAGCCTGCAAGACTCGATAGAAACGCCGGACGGCAGCGGCGGCTTTGTCACCACTTGGACCGAACGCGCACTGGTATGGGCCGCACTTGAACCCGCATCGCAGCGTCTGGAAGCATGGGCCCAGCGGCAAATTTCGGAGGCCGCACATCGCGTTGTCATGCGTTTCCGCAATGATGTGCGCAGCGGCCAGCGATTGGTGAGTGCAACCAAAATCTATCGCATCGAACTGGCGACTGACATGGATAGCACAGGCCGCTATCTGGTGTGCCAAGCACGGGAGGAGGTGCAATGAAACTAGCACTGACACTAACGCTGGATGGTTTGCTTCGGGCCTTGCGCTGGGCAGATGTCGGCCAGAAAGAACAACCGGTTGATACCGGCAAAACGGCAGCACTGGCGGCGCGAAATCGTGATGCGCAAGTGGTGCCGGAAGTGGGCAAGCCATGACCAGTGGCGCACTAATCTTGCAACAACTCATCGTCTCGCACCTCGCCAGCGACGCCTCACTCATCACCGCGCTCGGCGGAGCAAAACTCTACGACCGCCCGCCGGACCATGCGACATTTCCCTTTGTAACTTTGGGCCAGACCACAGTGCTCGACCAAAGCACGGCAACCGAAAGCGCGCACGAACACCTCGTCACGCTGCACATATGGTCGCGCAGAGGCGGGCGGCTTGAGGCTCTGCAAATCCAAGACTTACTGCGCTCGCGGCTGGAAACATTGCCAACAACATCCGGCACTCTTCGCATCGTCTCACTTCGTTTTGAATATCAAGAAGTGCGGCACGACCCGGAAGTGGACGCCTATCACGGCACGCTGCGCTATCGCGGGTTTACGGAAAATATTGTTTTATAACATTAGGTTAGGAACCACATCATGGCCACACAAAAGGGCAAGGATCTCTTGCTCAAACTCATCCCTACGGGCGACACAGTCCCCGTGACGGTCGCGGGACTTCGCACCAAACGCATCGCGCTGAACGCGCAGGCGGTGGACGTGACGGACTCTGAATCCACAGGGCGTTGGCGCGAATTGCTGTCTGGCGCGGGCGTGCAGCGTTGCGCCCTGTCCGGTGCGGGCATATTCAAAGACGCCAGTACGGATGCCTCAGTGCGTACCGGGTTTTTCGCAGGCGCTATCCAAACTTGGCAGGTCATCGTGCCGGATTTCGGCATGATCTCTGGCCCGTTCCTGACTACAGCGCTGGAATATTCCGGCAGCCATGATGGCGAACTCACCTTCGACATAGCGCTGGAATCCGCCGGTGCGTTGACGTTTGCGGTGATCTTATGGTGAACAAACGCAGAGGCGAAATCGCAGCCGAACTTGACGGCAAACAATGGAAATTATGCCTGACACTGGGCGCACTGGCGGAGCTCGAAAGCGCGTTTGATGCGGCGGATTTGGTGGCACTTGGCGCGCGCTTTTCCACTGGCAAACTTTCTGCCAAAGACATGATCGCCGTCATCGCCGCAGGTCTGCGCGGCGGCGGGCACGAGGTGCAAACCAGCGATGTTGCCAACATGCAAACCGAGGGCGGGCTGACGCAACTGGCAGATATCGTGGTGCGCCTGCTTAGCGCGACCTTCGGCGAGAGCAACCCAACGCCAAACCCGTAAATGCCGCAGCACTCGCAAATCCCCCGGTCGCAAATCGCCTCTTTCCCTGGGACGATGCGATGAGCTTTGGCTTTGCCGTGCTGCGGCTTTCATCACATGATTTTTGGGGCCTCACGCCGCGCGAATTGGCCATCGCCATGAAGCCGTTTCAAAACGGCCAAGGCCCGCTCTCGCGCACCGAATTTGATGAGTTGCTGGGACGATTTCCAGATGAAATGGAGGCAATATGCCAGCTGCAGTAAATGAACCTGTCAACGTCACGTTTCGTGCCGATACACAGGAATTGGACGCTGCGCTAAAAGGTCTTGAAGACAGATCCAAGCAATTTGGCTCCATCCTGACATCCGCCCTGAAAGGCGCGGCGGTCAGCGGCAAGGGGCTGGAAGATGTGCTGAAAGGCGTCGCGCTGAGCTTAGCGGGCATGGCGCTGGATGCAGGGCTAAAGCCGCTGCAAGGCCTGTTCTCAGGCCTGTTTTCCGGCCTGCTCGGCGGCGCATTACCGTTTGCCAAAGGCGGCATCACCGGCGGCGTGCAGGCGTTTGCATCAGGCGGTGTTGTCTCCTCGCCAACCTACTTTCCCAACGGCGGCGCCATAGGGCTGATGGGCGAGGCGGGATCGGAAGCGATCATGCCCTTGCAGCGCGGCAGCGATGGCAGGCTCGGCGTCGGCATTTCCGGCGGGGGCAAACAGACGCCCGTCGTCATCAATATTTCAACGCCCGATGCGGCTTCGTTTTTGAAATCGCAAAGCCAGATTTCCGCCATGGTCGCAGGAGCTGCGGGCAGGGGCAATCGTTACCTTTAGGAGCTCAGTATGATCTCGGAATTTCATGATGTAATCTTCCCGCTGCGCGTCGCGTTCGGGTCCACCATGGCCCGTGAGCGCAAGGTGGAGGTGGTCGCGCTGGCGTCAGGCCGCGAGCAGCGCAACGCGCGACTGATGCACTCGCGCCGCACTTATGACGCAGGCAGCGGCGTGCGCTCTATCCAGGATTTGCGCGTGGTGATGGACTTTTTCGAAGCGCGGCGCGGGCCGCTCACCTCGTTCCGCTTCCGCGATGCGCTCGACAATTCCTCGCGCCATGATGCGCTCAGCCCAACGCCGTTGGACGAGGTGATTGGCACAGGCGATGGCACGAAACTGCGCTTCCCTCTGGTAAAGCGATATGGCTCCGGCTCGGAGGCTTATGAGCGCCCCATCAAGCGCCCGATTGCCGCGACAGTGCGCGTGGCCGTAGCGGGTGCGGAGGCATTGGCAACGGATTTCAATGTGGACGCTTTGACCGGCGAGGTGGTGTTCATCCCGTCCAAGAAACCAGCCATGGGCGCCAGCGTCACCGCTGGATTTCTCTTCCACGTCGAAGTGCGCTTCGCCTCAGATCGCATCAGCGCCAACCTCACCGCGTTTGACGCAGGCGAAGTTCCCTCAATTCCGCTCATCGAGGTTCTGACATGATAGACCTGCCGCAAACGCTTAAAGACCATGTTGGCCAAACGATCACGACGCTGGCATTTTGCTGGACAATCACGCGCAAAGACGGCGCGGCGTTTGGCTTTACCGACCATGATATGCCGCTGACAATCAACACGATTGTGCACGACCCGCAAACGGGCCTCACTGCCACCGCTGCCGAAAGCGAGCTGGGATTATCCATCTCCACGATGGATGTGGAAGGCGCATTGCGCTCTGATAAAATCAGCGAGGCGGACCTCAAGAAGGGCCTGTTCGACCACGCAGAAGTGCAGACTTTTTTGGTCGATTGGACCAACCCCGCCAGCTTCGCGCTGATCCGTAAATCGCGCATCGGGCGCATCGAAATCACCGGCAACAGCTTCCGTGCCGAGCTGCAAAGCCTGACCGAAGCGCTGGACCAAAGGCGCGGACGTTTGGTGCGGCGAAATTGCGATGCGCAGCTTGGCGATAGCCGCTGCAAGAAACTGATTAGCGGCGGGGCTTATTCAGGCGCTGGTACTGTTACCAGCGTTGTTGGCACGAGCGATTTCACCGTGAGTGGACTGGCAAGTTTCGCCGCCCGTTGGTTCGAGCATGGCGAGCTGACATGGCAAACGGGGTTGAACGCAGGGCAAACGTCCCAAATCGCCATCCACGAAAAATCCGGTGCGGCAGACCATTTATCAGTTTGGCTTTCGCTGTCTGAAACCATCGCCATCGGCGATAGTTTTTCCATCAAAGCCGGATGCGATAAAGCATTTGGTACCTGCAAGGCAAAGTTCAGCAATCATCTGAATTTCCAAGGTTTTCCCCATTTGCCGGGCAATGATGCGGTGTACACCTATGTGGATGGAACCGGCATTTTCGACGGTGCGGCGTTAGTGCCATGAGTGTGCAAATGCGGGTGGTCAAAATCGCTGAAAGCTGGCTTGGCACGCCCTATCGCCACCAGGCTTCACGCAAAGGCGTCGGCTGCGACTGCCTCGGTTTGGTGCGCGGCATCTGGCGCGAAATCTATGGCCACGAGCCGGAACAAGCCGAACCCTACAGCCGAGATTGGGCCGAATGCGGCGGCGTGGACTCATTGCTCAACGCTGCAAAAATACACTTCATTCCCGCCACTGAAATGCCCGCTGGTACGCTTCTCGTCTTCCGCTGGAAGCCGGAAATGCCTGCCAAACATCTTGGCATCTATGTCGGCAGTCAGCGCTTCATTCACGCCTATGAGCGGCACGCGGTCATCGCCTCGCCGCTCGTCCCAAGCTGGCAAAACCGCATCGCTGGCATCTTCAATTTCCCTGAAATAATCACCGGAGAGTAACACATGGCAACTTTGGTTTTGCAGGCTGCCGGGGCCTATCTTGGCGGCCTGTTTGGCGCTGTGGGCGCGATGGTGGGCACGGCAGCTGGCGCATTGGCGGGCTACGTTTTAGACCGCGCCCTCATCAATGGCTCGCAGCATATCCAGGGCGCACGCCTCTCCGCCATGCAGCCCCTGACGGGCGAGGATGGTGCCAATCTGGCGCGGGCTTATGGCACAGCGCGCCTTGGTGGCACGCTGATCTGGGCCACGCGTTTTGAGGAGGCTAGCAAGACCGAGCGCAGCGGTGCCAAGGGCGGGCCGAAGGTGACGACCTACAACTATTTCGCCAATTTTGCGGTTGCGGTTTGCGAAGGTGAGATTGCCCATGTCAGACGCATCTGGGCCGATGGCAAAGAGCTGGACCGCAGCGAGTTTGATATTCGCATTTATAAAGGCACTTCTGACCAATTGCCCGACCCGCTGATCGAGGCCAAGCAAGGCACGGGCAACACGCCCGCCTATCGCGGTACGGCCTACGTGGTGTTCGACCGTTTCCCGCTGGAAAACTTTGGCAATCGCATTCCACAAGTGCAATTTGAAGTGATACGAACTCTTGGCGGCATCGAAAAAGACATCAAGGCGGTGACGCTGATCCCCGGTTCTACAGAGTTTGGCCTGTCGCCGACGGCAGTGGTTCAAACCATCCGCCAAGGCGAAAGCACGATTGCCAACCGACATATTCTCAATGCCGACACGGACTTTGACTCCTCGCTGGATGAGCTTCAGGCACTTTGTCCAAACTTGGAGCGCGTGGCGCTGGTGGTGGCTTGGTTCGGCAATGATTTACGGGCTGCAAACTGCACGATCATGCCGGGTGTCGCGTCACTCAGCGCTGGCATTGACGACCATTGGCAGGTGGCGGGCCTAACCCGAAGCACGGCGCGACTGGTCTCGCTTGATAATGACTCCCGCGCCTTCGGCGGCACGCCTGATGATGCATCTGTGGTTGCCGCCATTCAAAATATTAAAGCGCGCGGCCTGCAAGTCACGCTCTATCCATTCATCCTGATGGACATTCCGGCAGGCAATGCATTGGCCTCGCCCTATGGCGGAACCTCGCAGCCGGCTTACCCATGGCGCGGTGATATCAGCTGTATGCCCGCTCCCGCGCAAGCCGGAACAGTGGATGCAAGCGCCGCTGCCGCAAGCCAAATGACCGCGTTATTGGGCGGCGCTCAGCCCGCGATGTTTGGCAACTCCGGAACGAATGTCACCTTTTCCGGCGGCAATGATTTCGGCTACCGCCGCATGATATTACATTATGCCAAGCTCGCGGCCTTGGCAGGCGGCGTGGATGGATTTCTCATCGGCTCGGAGTTGAAAGGCCTGACGCGCGTGCGTGGGTTGAGCCATAGTTTCCCGTTCGTCGATGGGCTGTGCTCGCTCGCCGCTGATGTCCGCACGATGCTTGGGCCGACCACCAAACTGACTTATGCCGCCGATTGGAGCGAGTATGGCGCCTATGCTCCGCAGGCAGCGCCGACCAATCTCTATTTCAATCTCGATGCCCTATGGGCGCACCCTGCGATTAATTCCATCGGCATTGATAACTACATGCCGCTATCTGACTGGCGTGACAGTCATTGGGATGGCTCAAACCCCGACGGCGCGACATGTCCGTCTGATCCCGCAGCGCTGCAATCTGCCATCACAAAAGGCGAGGGTTTCGACTGGTATTATGCGAATGCTGCCGCGCGAAATACTGTTACGCGCACAGCCATTTCTGACGGCTTGGCAGGCAAGCATTGGGTCTATCGCTTCAAGGATATTCAAGGCTGGTGGGAAAACCTGCACTATAACCGCATCGCGGGCGTGGAGCAGGGCGTGCCAACGACGTGGGTCGTCAAGGGCAAACCCATCTGGTTCACAGAGCTGGGTTGCCCCGCAATTGACAAGGCAGCGAACCAGCCGAATGTGTTTCCCGATCCAAAGTCCTCAGCCTCCGCTTCGCCCTATTTCTCCGATGGCGGACGCGATGATCTCATGCAGAACCGTTTTCTTGAGGCGCATTTACAGCATTGGGCAAGTGCGGATAATCCGGCGTCCAATGTCTATTCCGGCGCCATGGTGGACGTGGGCAACACCTATTTATGGGCATGGGACGCACGGCCATTTCCAGCGTTCCCGCTCACGCAAAGTGTGTGGGCGGACGGAAATAATTGGCTGACAGGACATTGGCTAAATGGTCGCCTCTCAGGCCTGCCACTTTCGAAATTGGTATCATCGCTGCTCACTGAACATGGTTTCACGGACTTTGATTGCTCCCAGATTGACGGGTTCGTCACTGGCTATGCCTTAAGTGACCAGACGAATGCTCGCGAGGCCTTGCAGTCATTGCTCGGGCTCTACCGCGTTGATGCCAGTGAGCAAAATGGCCAATTGGTGCTCACCTCCTGCGACCGCGCCACGATTGGCGCAACTATCGTGGCGGATATTGCCTTGGGTGAAAATGATGCGCTGCCCACGCTCAAACTCGAAGAGCCAAATCTAGTAGCGCAAGAAATGACGCTGCATTTCCGCGATGGATTGCGCGATCACCAAACGGCGTCGGTGTCCTCTAGGGCCACGATTGGCAAACCAGCGATAGACGGCTTGGATCTGCCACTTGTGATCGACCCCGGAGCCGCAGAAACCCAGTTGCGCATGGTTCACCGTCAGCGATTGGTAATGCGCTCCACGATGAGTTTTCGCACCTCATGGCGAGATGCGGCACTGACACCGGGAGACTTAGTGAAGCTGGATGCGAGCACGCCTGAGATTTACCGGATCAGTAAGATTACCGATGCGGGGCATCGTGAAATCGAAGCTGAGATGGCCGTTTCCGGTCGCCCGCCTGCCTCGCGTTCGACGATCACTCCCGGCACCGCACCTGTTGCCAGCGTATCCGGCCAACCTTGGCATATGTTTATGGACCTGCCATTTTTACCCGCTAGCGCCAGCGAAACATCCGGCTTGCGGCTGGCTGCGTGGTCGAGGCCGTGGGCACCCGTGGTGGCGCTGGAATCGCCCGATAACAGTGGATTTACCCAGCGCGTAACGCTGCCGGAAAAGGCGATTTATGGCACTCTAACTTCGGCGTTGCCCGCCGGTTCATCGGGCCGATGGAACCAGCAAAGTTCGATATCCATCCAGCTTGCCGAAGGGGCGATGCATAGCAGCGCGGATTTGTTGGTGCTGGGCGGCGGCAATGTCGCGGCGGTTAAAAGCCTGAGCGGTGCGTGGGAAATTGTTCAATATGCGCAAGCTGTGGAAATCTCGGCAGGGCAATGGACACTTTCAAAACTCCTGCGCGGGCAACTGGGAACAAGCGACGCGATGCTGGCAGGCAGCGCAATCGGCGGTGAGTTCATTTTGCTCGATAGTGCGGTTAAGAACTGCGGCCTGACCGTCACCGAGACCGAAATGACGCAAAACTGGAAAATTGGCCCGTCGGGGAAAGATTTGACGGACCGCTATTTCGCCAGCGATACCGTGCCGCCAGCCAAACGGGCACTTACCTCTTACGCGCCGGTGCATCTCACCGCCATACAGAGCCAATCCGGCGACATTACATGCTCATGGCTGCGCTGCGGCTACCGCGATGGCGACGGGTGGGACAATCCCGACATTCCGCTACCGGAAGGGGCGGAGAGTTATCGGCTGCATGTCTTAACAACTCTTGGCGCGCAACTGCGGGAAGTGGCTGTCAGCACACCGTCTTGGACTTATCCGCTGGCGCTACGAACTGCCGATTTAGGCACCTCAAACTTCATCCTCGAAGTCAGCCAAATCAGTGCCAGCGGTCTTCCGGGGCTGCCTGCACAGCGAACCGTCACCATCATATAACCAACGAAAGGACTATGACATGAACTCTGTAAAACCTTGGTACCTGTCCAAAACAATCCTTGCCTCAATCATCACAATCATAATGTCACTAGGTGGCCTGTTTGGCCTGCCGACCGGCCTTGTTGATAACGCTGCGCTAGTTGACACCATCATGCAGGCCATCACAGCGCTGATGGGGTTGGTGGCAATCGTCGGCCGGTTATCCGCATCCAAAAAAATCGCCTGACCAAGCAATTATTCATGTGCCGTTCAGGGAAAATGCATTATTGCTGCTCTCATGAAAACGAACCGCACCATATTCCTTGGATTGGCCCTTGCTTTTGTCTCCGGACAATCCCTCTTTGCCGCGCCATTGCATGTTCCAACTGCGGG
>JAYTVD010000059.1:0-7257 GCA_043744175.1 Phyllobacteriaceae bacterium | reverse complement strand
TTCGTACCACTGGCAATCACGCCAACCTACAGCGCCACCAAAGCCGCCATCCATTCCTATTCGCAAGGCCTGCGCCACCAGTTGCGCAACACCTCGGTGGAAGTCCTAGAATTAGCCCCTCCCGGCGTCGCGACGGACCTGATGCCCGGCCACAAAGATAACCCAAACTCCATGCCACTTGATGCCTACATCAGCGAAGTCATGGAACTGTTGAAAACAGCCAAAGATGAGATATTGGTAGAGCGCGTGAAGTTCTTGCGCAATGCTGAGAGTACAGGCGCTTATGCCAACGTGTTTGGAATGCTCAATCCGGCGTGATTGCCCGACTTCAGTTTGAATTGCAAGAAACGGGTGGCGCTTTCATTTCCATTGATCCAATCTATTTAAAAATGGAGATATCAATGGACTTTCGAATTAGCGGAATCGACCCCGAACCTTATCGCCACCTTTTTGGCCTGAGTGACACCGACTTGGAAAAGCACGGCGCGCTCCGCTACTACGTTGACAAAACGCCAGGATTTCCTGATCGAGTTGAAATGCGTGAAGGGGCGATTGGCGAAACCATGCTGCTCATCAACCACGAGAGTCAGCCTGCGAAAACACCATACCGCGCAACGCATGCAATTTTCGTCCGGGAGGGTGCGCAGACTGCGTATAGTGAGATAAATACAGTACCTGAAGTTATGCAGCGGCGCATGTTATCAGTACGCGGCTTCGACCAGTCTGGCATGATGATTGACGCCGATGTGGTTGATGGACACTCGCTGGTCCCTGTCATCAAACGCTTGTTTGAAAATGCTGCAATATCGTACTTACATGTCCACAATGCAAAACAGGGCTGCTATTCGGGGCGGGTGGACCGGGGTTGAAAGACGCGCTGGTTGGCCACCGAATTGGAGTTATCAGGCAGGTACTAAGGCGAGATTGCTGCAATGCCAAGCATAAGCGCTGCATCAAACTGATGCGTGTCATACGTAACGATAGTCAGATTCCCTGCCTCCGCTATCGCCAAATGAAGCGCATCGGCGGCGCGAAGCTGATACCCCTTCAGCCCGACCATCTCGGTTGCCCGAAAGAAATGTTGCCTCACTACAGGCCTCAAGTCCAAAGTTTCCAAAAATCTGCCATTAAAAAACGTCAGTGCAGCATCACTTTCCTGTAAGGAATGCTGCGCAGTTCTCACCTTTAGCGCCAAAGCTGAAGCGACTTCCGTCACCACCCAGTCGCTGACCACGCAAAAGCCAACAGCTCTGTCGCGCAGCCACAATCGTGCCGATGCGCTGTTCGGCTCTCTCGTCAATGCTGACACGACGAACGAAGTATCGAGGTAAAACATCAATAATTGTCGTCACGCATAGCACGTACAAACTCCCCGGCAGTCTGCGTTTCGATTGGCATGGTGCTAGCAAGCGCCTCAAGCTCTTCAAAGCTAAGAGGCTCAACCTGCTTCTTCATAGGGACAATCTCGGCAATCGCCTTGCCGCGCCGCGTGATCTGGATGCGCTCGCCTTTTTCCACGCGGTCCATAACCTCGCTCAAATGCGCTTTTGCTTCGGCAAAATTCATTGTGCTCATCGCGATACCTCATGACCTATTCATAGGTCACATAGCACGGGCGGAGCAACCACGCAAGAAACGCTACTTCTTCGCGCGAATCCCCGCATCCAGCGCCAGCTTTACCCATGTCGCCATCACATCGCTATCATCATACGCATCTTCGGGAATTGACCAGTACGGCATTTTCACTTGCTTGCCAGTCTTATTGTGCTCGTAGCCCCATTGCTTGCAGCCAGCGGCTTCAAATTGCGGGGCAGTTGCCGCGTCGGCTTTCAGCAATAGATCGCCATCAAACACACAACCGATAATCACGCCGTGGGAATAAACACCTGTGCCGCCGAAAAACTTCTTCACAGTCACAGGCGCGACGGATTGGAAAATTTCTTCGATGGCTGCTTTATCCATGAATCACCCGAGCGCTGAGAGCGGCGCGGCTTTTATTTCCACGCTCTCGCCGCAACCGCAGGCCGAGGTCTGGTTCGGATTATGGAATGTAAAGCCGGTGCGCAGCGCTGTCTGCTCAAAGTCCATCTGCGTGCCGATGAGATAAAGCACGGCTTCCGGCGCCACGAACACTTTCGCGCCGTCCAGTTCGATCACATCTTCGCGTGGCTTGGCCTCGGACGCCAGATCAATGGCATATTCCATGCCCGCGCAGCCGCCCTTTTTCACGCCCACACGAATGCCCAAAGCATCCGGATTGGCGGACATGATTTCTTTGACCCGCGCGCTCGCAGCATCAGTCATAGTCATAACGGCAAAACGGCCCATGTTTATCTCCAATGAGTCAGGTTCAAGGCCTGAGAATTGAGTCTACGTTTAAGATGGTGAAGAAATGCACTTCACGCAAGAGCCCTATGAGAAATAGCCCCGCATCCACCTACACGCAATGTGCCAAGTAAACGCGGGGCTATCCAACAGTTATAACTACTAGGGCTTAAGCGCCTTTGAGTAAGTTTCCAAGTGCCAGTACGACATAGGCCGCGGCCATAATCCAAACAGAAGGAACAGGAATGAAGCTGGCAACGCCAAGCGCTGCAAGTGCGCCGAGGATAGCGATGACGAGCGAAATGATAAACACGATCATTGTTGGTGCGCTGAGGTTCATTGTGATCTCCATTGGTTGATTCGAGGATTTATATTAGCAGCTATGAAACTAATCGCCAAATTGGAAACTAGTACCAGCCCACCGCCACCTGCGCCTCTTCGGACATCCGCGCCGCGCTCCACGGCGGGTCGAACACCATCTTCACTTCAACGCCTGAAACACCTTCCACGGAGCCAACAGCATTTTCCACCCAGCCCGGCATTTCGCCAGCCACAGGGCAGCCCGGCGCGGTCAATGTCATGTCGATTTTCACCGAGCGGTCATCTTCAATGTCGATCTTGTAAATAAGGCCAAGCTCGTAAATATCGGATGGAATTTCCGGATCATAAACGGTCTTCAGCGCGGCGATTATATCGCCCGTCAGCCGCGAAAGTTCCTCTGCGGGGATAGACGATGCGCCTGTCACCTGCTCGTCCAACTTTTCCTGTGCGGTCAAATCATCCATTTTTTGTCCTCACGAAAAGAAAGCACGGGCTTTTTCCAAAGCCTCGGCAAAAACATCAATTTCTTGCAGCGTATTATACATGCCAAACGAGGCACGGCAGGTGGATGTCACGCCAAAGCGCTGCATTAAAGGCTGCGCACAATGCGTGCCCGCCCGCACCGCCACGCCCGCACGGTCAATCACCATCGAAACATCATGCGCGTGAATGCCTTCCAAGGCGAATGACACTATAGCACCCTTGCTCGGCGCATTGCCGAAAATTCGCAACGAGTTAATCGCCGAAAGCTTCTTGTGCGCATAGGCCCGCAAGGTTTCCTCGTGGGCGGCAATTTTATCGCGCCCGACACTGTCCATATAATTCAGCGCCGCGCCCAGCCCGATGGCCTGCACAATCGGCGGTGTGCCCGCTTCAAAGCGATGCGGTGCGTCGCCATAAGTCACGTTCTCCATCGTCACATCGCGGATCATCTCGCCGCCGCCAAGAAACGGACGCATCGAGTTCAGCAGCGCTTCCTTGCCATAAAGCACGCCAATGCCACTTGGCCCGTATAGCTTATGGCCGGTCATCACAAAGAAATCGGCATCCAAATCTTGCACGTCCACCGGCATATGCACAGCCGATTGGCTGCCATCCACCAGCACTTTGATGCCGCGCTCATGCGCAATGCGGATCATCTCTTTGACCGGAACCACAGTGCCCAGCGCGTTGGACATCTGCGTAATTGCCACCAGCTTGGTGCGCGGTGTCAGGCACTTCACAAAATCTTCAATATGCAGCACGCCATCATCATCAATCGGCACCCACACCAGCTTTGCGCCTTGCCGCTCGCGGATGAAATGCCAGGGCACGATGTTGGAGTGATGCTCCATAATCGACAGCACAATTTCATCATCCGCGCCGATGTTTGGCATCCCCCACCCATAGGCTACCGTATTGATCGCCTCCGTCGTGGACTTGGTGAAAATCACCTCTTCAATTTTGCCGGCATTGATAAACCTGCGGACAATTTCGCGCGCGTTCTCGTAAGCGTCGGTCGCCGCATTGGAGAGAAAATGCAGGCCCCGATGCACATTGGCATATTCGTTTGAGTAAGCATTGCTGATGGTATCAATCACCACCTGCGGCTTCTGCGCCGAAGCGCCGTTATCAAGATAAACCAGCGGCTTGCCATAGACGGTGCGTGAAAGGATTGGGAAATCCTTGCGCACAGCATCAACATCATAGGGCAAGCTATTGATACGGTTAGTCATTAAGCATTTGCCTCCAACCATGTGGCCAGCCGCCCTTCGAGCGCCTCAACCAAATGTTCGTTTTCTAGCTCTTCAATAATTTCTGCCACGAAAGCCTTTACCAAAAGCCCGCGTGCCAGATTTTCCGGAATGCCGCGTGCCATCAGATAGAACAAGTGCTGGCCTTCAACTTCGCGCACCGTTGCGCCGTGGCCGCACTGCACATCATCGGCGAAAATTTCCAGCTCCGGTTTGGCCGAAAACTCACCCTCGTCCGATAGCAACAGCGTGTTGCAAGCCATCTTGGCATCGGTCTTCTGCGCGCCGGGAGCCACGCAAATTTGGCCTTGGAAAACACCCCGCCCCTTGCCCGTCACCACATTGCGGATAACTTCCGTGGAGGTCGAATTCAGCGCATCATGCACCAGCGTCATGGTCACATCTATGTGCGCGTCGCCGCCAATCAGGTTCACCGCGCGCAGCTTGAAATCCGCCGCATCACCCTTCACTTCAACATGCACTTCTTGCCGCACAAGCTTGGAGCCCGCATTCATAATGAACAACGTGAGCTTGGAACCAACGCCAACGTGGGCGTTAAACTGGCCAAGATGCACAGCGCCTTTGCCGCGCTCTTGGTCGATGATGAGCGTTATTTCCGCGCCGTCTTCCACCACCATGTTGGTTATGGCCGAAACAAACGCATCGCCGCCCACATGGCGCTCAATGAATGTCGCCTTGCTATTCTTGCCCGCTTTAATGGCGAGGCGCGTGTGCGACGCCTGCCCCGCAATCACCTGAATTTCCACCGGCGCTTCAATCACCGCGCCATCAGGAATGGCCACATGATAGCCGTCGCTAACCAGACCAACATTGATCTGGCCAATCGTATCATCGCTACCGCGAGCCACCAGCGCACGGGCAAACGAGCCATCTTCCAGCTTGGATGAAATGCTGGTCACAGTCGCGCCAGCAATCTTGCCCGTCTCCGCTGCGCCATCCACAATGCGCAGCACATGCGAACCCGCCGCAAGCGCCTCTAGCGGGTCCAGCGAAATATCCGAGCCCTCGGGCACGCTACGCAGCAGATTGCGCAAATCTGTATAGTGCCAGCTTTCAATGCGCCGCGTCGGCAGGCCATTGGTGCGCAGCGCGTCAACCGCCTCGTCCCGCGCTCGGGTTACGTCCGGGTTGCCCGGCAGTGCGCTCATCTTGGAAACGTAGAGCTCGTTCAGCGCCGTCTCAGCCACGGTCTGCGTGCGCGGCGGGTTTATGTGAATGTTCATTTCACCCACCTCACGCCGCCTCTTCGATGACGTCGGCATAGCCATTGGCTTCCAAATGCAGCGCCAGCGATTTGTCACCGCTCTTAATAACTTGGCCCTTGTAAAGCACATGCACAGTGTCCGGCACGATATGGTCCAGCAAGCGCTGATAATGCGTGATGACCAGCACCGCGCGGTCTGGCGAGCGCAGCGAATTAACGCCATCGGAAACGATTTTCAGCGCATCAATATCGAGGCCGGAGTCCGTCTCGTCCAAAATGCACAGCTTCGGCGCCAGCAGTTTCATCTGCAATATTTCCGCACGTTTCTTCTCGCCGCCAGAAAAACCAACATTCAGCGGGCGCTTCAGCATCTGGAAATCAATCTCCAGCGATGCCGCCGCTTCCTTCACCAATTTGATAAATTCCGCCACCTTCAGTTCCGGCTCGCCGCGCTGCTTGCGCTGCGAATTCATGGCCACCTTAAGAAACTCCATCGTCGCCACACCCGGTATTTCCATCGGATATTGGAACGCCAGAAAAATGCCCTTGGCAGCGCGTTCCGCTGGGTCCATCTCAAGAATGCTCTCGCCATTATAAAGGATCTCGCCCTCGGTGACTTCATAGTCAGACCGGCCAGCCAGAATGTAAGACAACGTGGACTTGCCAGACCCGTTAGGCCCCATAATAGCCGCCACTTCGCCCGCCTTAACAGTCAGGTTAAGCCCGCGAATAATTTCAGTATCAGTGCCAGCAATGCGGGCGTGGAGATTACGTATTTCTAGCATTTTTGTGTCTTTCCAAATCATCATACTGCGGGTCAACTTCCCTACGTCTATCCTTCCGAGCCACCCCCTCTCGCCGTCATTCCGGGGCTGCGTAGCAGAACCCGGAATCCAGAGTCGTGAAGCCCGGCCTTTATCCACTCAGTCCAATCGTCTCAACGTCTTCAACCCACTTTGCCAGCCACCATCATCCCATCTCTGGATTCCGGGTTCCGCTTCGCAGCCCCGGAATGACGGCATGAACTGACTTATCTAAGCTGGTTACTGTAAACACCCGCTCGCAAAACCACTTTTAGATACCGCACCCCTCTCGCCCGTCATTCCGGGGCCTCGCAGAGGAACCCGGAATCCAGAGCCGTGAAGCCCGGCCATTATCCACTCAATTCAATCGTCTCAACGTAAACAACCCGCCTTGCCAATTACCATCATCCCATCTCTGGATTCCGGGTTCTGCTACGCAGCCCCGGAATGACGGCTCAAGTAGCGCTTATTCCTCGCGAGCACGGATAACCTCACATGGATTATCCTGCTCATAGCAACAATCATACAAATCCAACCACTCAGGATTAAACGCCTCAATCAATTCAAGTTTCCAAGCCCGTCGATAGTTCTTCAGCTTCTTTTCCCGTGCGATGGCCTCAATAATGTTGTCGTGCCGTTCGTACCAAACTAAACTTTCACACCCATACCTAGACGTAAATCCTGCCGTTTCTCCGGTTCGATGCTGATAAGCTCGCCCTTGCAAATCACTGGTCACGCCCGTGTAAATCGTTCCGTTTCGACCCGACGCCATGATGTAAACCCAGCCTGACAAATCGGTTCTCCCTAGCGCACATCGTGGCCATTTTTATCGTCAGTTCGGGACCATCCC
>JAYTVD010000058.1:0-7278 GCA_043744175.1 Phyllobacteriaceae bacterium | reverse complement strand
CGCTTAGCTTCGATTGGAGCGCTGGCCTATGCCAATAATGAAGTGGTTGATGTGAACCTCATTGATGTTGCCGAAGACCATGGACGTATTCACCCTATTCGCCTTCGTGAACGCATCCGCGCCAATGGCCCTACAATCGACTATGTCGGCAAACCGACCATTTAATTTGCCGCATTATTCTTAATCGTAATGTGTTCCACATTACTGGAAAATGCTTCTGAGGATAAAGTATGTATCGCTATGATGAGTTTGACCAAGCGTTTGTGAACGCCCGTGTTGCTGAATTCAAGGACCAAGTGACACGCCGTCTTTCCGGCGAAATTACCGAAGAGCAGTTCCGCCCGCTGCGCTTGATGAATGGCGTTTATCTGCAGCTTCATGCCTATATGCTGCGCGTCGCCATTCCTTATGGCACGCTGTCTGGCCGCCAAATGCATAAGCTGGCGCATATCGCCCGCGTATATGACCGTGGCTATGGTCACTTCACCACGCGCCAGAATATTCAATACAACTGGCCTGCGCTTTCTGACATGCCAGCGGTTCTTGATGAATTAGCCAGTGTTGAAATGCACGCGCTGCAAACTTCAGGCAATTGCATTCGTAATGTCACAGCGGATCATTTTGCAGGCGTTGCCGCCGATGAAGTGATGGACCCGCGCCCTGCGTCAGAAATCCTGCGCCAATGGTCATCCATCCATCCAGAATTTTCCTACCTGCCACGCAAGTTCAAAATCGCCGTAACCGGCGCACCGCATGACCGCGCAGCCATCCAAGTGCATGATATTGGCTTGCAAGTTGTTCGTAGCGAGCGCGGCGAGATCGGTTTTGTCGTCTATGTCGGTGGAGGCCAAGGCCGCACGCCGATGGTAGCGAAGAAAATCCGTGATTTCCTGCCAGAAGCCGATCTGCTGTCATACTGCACGGCAATTTTGCGCGTTTATAATCTCGAAGGCCGCCGCGATAATAAATACAAAGCGCGTATCAAAATTCTCGTCCACGAAATGGGCACCGAGGAACTGCGTGCTGCCGTCGAAGCTGAATTCGCCAATCTCAAGGGCCAAGAACTGACGCTTCCCGAAGCAGACATTCGCGCCATTGAATCCTATTTCGCAATGCCTGCTCTTCCAGAGCGTGCCGAAGGTCATGGCTTGCTTGCAGCCCAGCGCAAGGCTGATGCTGGCTTTGCCGCATGGGTGCAACAGAACACGATTGCGCACAAAAACCCGGACTACCGCGCGGTTACGATTTCGCTGAAACCAATCGGCGGTATCCCGGGCGACGCATCAGCCGACCAGATGGATTTGATCGCCGATATTGGCGATACTTATTCCGCTGGCGAACTGCGCGTCAGCCATGAGCAAAACATCATCCTGCCGCATGTTGCGTTGGCTGATTTGAAGACTGTCTATGATCTGTTGGTTCCCGCTGAATTGGCGACTGCCAATGCCGGCCTCATCACTGACATTATCGCCTGCCCCGGCCTTGATTATTGTGCATTGGCCAATGCCCGCTCTATTCCCGTGGCACAGAAGATTTCCGAGCGTTTTGGCGATCAACAGCGCCAGCAGGAAATAGGCGATTTGAAGATCAAAATCTCCGGCTGCATCAATGCCTGCGGGCATCACCATGTCGGCCACATTGGCATTTTGGGCGTCGAGAAGAAGGGCGAAGAGCTTTATCAAATCACACTTGGCGGTTCGGCAGATGAAAACACGTCGATCGGCGAAATCGTCGGTCGCGGCTTTGGCGCGGATGAAATAACGGACGCTATCGAGTTGGTGGTTGAAACCTATATGAGCAACCGCCTGTCACGCGATGAGAATTTCTTGGCAGCCTATCGCCGTCTCGGCGCGGAACCGTTCAAAAATGCACTGTATGTCGAGTCTGTCGCGACATCGCGCACGAACTCGTCGCTTTAGGAATGAGTGAAATGTTGGAAACCGTAACCGAGCAGGGAGCGAGAGCTGACAGCGCCAAGCAATTGGCCGCCAGCCTCAATGCGCGCTTTGCCAATGCCGGCGCGCAGGAAATCATCGCCTATAGTGTGAAGGAAGGCTTTGCCGGCGACATCGGTGCTGTCTCCTCATTTGGTGCGGATTCAGCAGTGTTGCTCAGCCTCATTGCCGATGTTGATGCCAACACGCCGATCTTGTTCCTGGATACCGGAAAGCATTTTGAAGAAACGCTGACTTACCGCGATCAATTGGTTGATTTCTTTAAGCTAACAGATCTGCGCAATATTGAACCATTGCCGTCCAATCTTGCCGCCGAAGACCCGCAGGGCGAATTGCATAAAACATCGACCGATGCCTGCTGCAATATTCGCAAAGTGGAGCCAATGGCTCGTGCCGTGGTTCCCTTTGGCGCATGGTTTACTGGCCGCAAGCGCTTTCAGGCGTCCACTCGTGCGGCACTGCCGATATTTGAAGCGGTTGGAAATCGTATCCGCATCAATCCACTGGCCGGATGGTCGGGCGATGATATTGCCGCTTACCAGCAGGCCCATGCGCTGCCTGAGCATCCGCTGATCGCATACGGTTATTATTCAATCGGCTGTGCGCCTTGCACCGAACCTTCATCTGCCGATGATCAGCGCGGCGGGCGCTGGAAGGGTAAAGGCAAGGTAGAGTGTGGTATTCATCTTGGCGGGCTTGATGCTTCGCTATCAGAAAAATCTTTGTAAGGACGAGTGAAATGGCTGACGTCACACCAAAATACTGGCGCGATGGCGCGTTCGCGAGCGATGGCTGGCATCATGGCGAGAGCGATGATGGCGCAGGCCAAGTGATCCTGCCGCTGGCAACCTATTTGGCTTTGTCGCCTGAGCAGCGCAAGGCAGGTGCCAACCGCCTTGGCGTTTTGATTTTGCCCGGTGACAAGCTCGATAGCATCGTTCCTGATCTTGCCCATGTGTCGCTCATCGCGTTGGCATTTCCGGCTTATAATGATGGTCGCTCGCATTCCAAGGCAGCACTGCTGCGCAGTCGCTATAGCTATGCGGGCGAAGTGCGCGCTGTCGGCGATGTGCTGGTCGATCAAATCCCGCTACTATTACGCAATGGTTTTAACTCGCTTGAAATCAAAAATGGCGTAGCCATTAAGCGGCTCGAGGACCATGTGGACACGTCGGTTCCGATCTATTATCAGCCCGCCACAACAGCCGCCACCAAGCCTGCGGGTTATTCATGGCGGCGCGTGCCAATCACCTCACATTGATCTCGCTCAAATCCATTCTCGAAAACATGCGCTAAGGCGCATCTGTCAATATTGGAACGACCAAATGCTTGTTCATGTCACAGATCAGTCGGGGGTGCGCCACTCCTTGGAAGCCATCGAAGGATGGCGCGTGATGGAAGTTATCCGCGACTGGGGCTTGGATATTAAGGCAGAGTGTGGCGGCGCCTGCGCTTGCGCCACATGCCATGTTTACGTCGCTCCTGAATGGATGGGCAAACTCTATCCGGCTAATGACGAAGAGCATGATATGCTCGACAGCGCTTTCCACGTGCACGATAATTCGCGGCTTTCGTGCCAAATTTTGATGTCTGAAGCACTGGACGGGCTGGAAGTGACACTAGCACCCGGTACAGAAAGCGATAAGCGCGACGCTGCTTAGGACATCACGGAAACTTCTTCACAACATGTGTCTTTGACAGCCAGCCCGAGCGCATTTCATCGCGTATTAACGTCATGATGCCGGAGAGGCACACCAGGACGATACCGGTGATCGTCCAGCGATCAGGCTCCTCGCTAAAGAAGATGAAGCCGATGATAACGGCCCAGACAATCTGGCTATAGTTGGCGGGCGCAATCAAATTGGCGGGCGTTGTGCGGGCAGCCGCAAGTAAGGTTGCGTGGCCAAGTCCTGCAAAAAGGCCTGCTGCCACATATTTTGCTATCTCCCAACCATCGGGCGTTTTGAACTCAGGTATCATCAGTATGCCGTTGATCAAGACGGAGGCAACTTGCAACACGCCGATGAGCGTAATGCGTCGTTCAGTTTGGCCAAGTTTGCGCAAGAACACGAACGATGTTGCGCCCATCATAGCAGCGCAGATGGCCGTGATGTGCCCGGGTTCAATTGCTCTAAACCCGGGACGGACGATGACCCACACACCGATGAGGCCGAGCAAAACGGCGCTCCAGCGCCAAGCCCGCACCTGCTCACCAAGAAAGAAAATTGACAGGATGGTAACAAAGACGGGTGCTAAGAAAATCAGCGCATAGGCCTCGGCGAAGGGCAGATGGGTGAATGTGTAAAACGCGAACATGCCGGCAGCGATGCCTGACAATGCCCGTCCAGCCACCAGCCAGGGCCTGTGCATTTTGAACATTGCAGACAAGGGATCATGGCGCAGCGTGTAGGCCAAGATGGGGATGAACGAGAAAAGCGAAACGAAGAAGCCGACCTGAAAAATACTCGTTCCCGCACCAATGCTTTTTATGAGTGAATCACAAAGACAAAAAACGAAGTAGGCAGCAAGCGCCAGCAGAACACCGGGGTGCATTTAGATTTCCAATATAAACAGAGTGCCGGGAGGAGGCGAAGGTCGGAGAATAGAATCAGTTGTTGTCGTAGCGTATATCTGCCGCGCCATTATGTTCAAGCACATGGCGAATGTTTGGCAGGTCGTTGCTCTCGATCCAACTCCGCGCATCTTCCGTACTCTTTCCGTACTGTTTCCAGCGCGCGTACAGACGATCTTCGAGCGTTTGGCGATCGACTTCCACGCTGATTGTAAGGTCGAAAAACGGGCGCAAACGGCTCCAAGGTTCTTCATCTAAAAGCAGGTAGTTGCCCTCGATAATGAGGAACTTTGTATCTGCGGGAATGAGTTCCGCGCCAGCGCGGGCCAGCTCCATTGAGCGGTCAAAAACCGGGATAGCGACATTATTTTCTAATGATTTCAGACGCTTCAACAATGATTCAAAGCCTGCGCAATCAAATGTAGGGGGCGAGCCTTTGCGCGAGCGCAAGCCCAAACGGTCTAAAACTGCATCATCATAGTGAAAGCCGTCCATCGGAACGACAGTCGCGCTTTCGCCGCGCACTTTAAGAGCATCCGCCACACGTTCGGCCACCGTGGACTTGCCGCTGGCAGGCGGACCCGCAAAAGCGACCATGTAACGCTTTGAATTTGCAGCGTTTTTCACGATCAAATCACAAAGACCGGCGATGGTTTCCCCCGCCGGTCCGTTTGTTTTGTTGTTATCCACTGCGCTCAATTGCCAGCCAAGGCCTCCGCCGGTGGCTCTTTCGCGCCCGTCATGAAGGCCACGGCATCGGACATGGAATAGTCCTTCGGCCGAATGACACAGAGACGCCGGCCAAGGCGATGGATGTGAATCCGGTCTGCCACTTCAAACACGTGCGGCATGTTGTGCGAGATAAGCACAATCGGCATGCCACGGCTTCTAACATCTTGAATTAATTCAAGAACGCGGCGCGACTCTTTCACGCCAAGCGCTGCCGTCGGTTCATCCATGATGACCACTTTGGAACCAAACGCCGCCGCACGAGCCACCGCAACGCCCTGACGCTGACCGCCCGAAAGCGTCTCGACAGCCTGATTGATGTTTTGAATGGTCATCAATCCGAGTTCAGTCAGCTTATCACGGGCGATCTTCTGCATCGCGCCACGGTCCATCATACGAAATACATCGCCCAAAATGCCGGGTTTGCGTATTTCGCGACCAAGGAACATGTTGTCGGCAATCGATAGCGCCGGCGACAAAGCCAGATTTTGGTACACGGTTTCAATGCCGGCATTGCGGCCATCTTCAGGCCCACGGAAGTGAACTGGCTTTCCCTCCAGTTCAATCGTGCCGTGATCCGGCGTTACCGCGCCGGAAATCGCCTTAATCAGGGACGATTTGCCAGCGCCGTTGTCGCCAATCACACCCAGAACTTCGCCCGGATAAAGATCAAAATCCGCGCTGTTAAGGGCAACAACGTTGCCATAACGCTTCATCAAACCACGTGCTTTGAGAATAGGTTGAACTTCACTCATTGCGATGCCCTCCGTAGCCATTGATCCAGTGCAACAGCGATAATAACCAAGCAGCCCGAGGCAAATAATTGCCAATAACTATCAACTCCTGCCAAAGACAGGCCCGTGTTGAATACACCAACGATAATGGCTCCCAACACTGAACCGGCAATCGACGCGCGTCCGCCAAACAGTGACGTGCCGCCAATCACAACAGCGGTGATTGAATCAAGGTTGACTGTTTCAAAGGCGATTGGTGAGATAGATTGAACACGACCAATGGCAATCCAGGCACCAAAGCCACAGATGGCTCCGGCAAGTGCGTAAACAGAAATCAGTGTCTTATCGATACGAATACCTGAAAGCATGGCAGCATCTTGATCATCACCAAGTGCATGCACATGGCGGCCCCAAGCGGTGCGATTGAGCATATACCAGGCGATAACCGCCATGATGATAAGCGCAATGCTGCCGTAAATGAATATAGCCCCGCCCAGGTTAAACCCGTTACCGAACCATAACAGGCCCGGTGCTTTTTCAACGAGGTCGGCGTTACGAATTGATTCAGAACCGGTGTACCAAAGCTTCAACGAGTTGAAGATATAGAGTGTTCCAAGCGTCACAATAAAAGGTGGAATCCGTGCTTTCGTTACCAGCAGGCCGTTAATCAGGCCCATAAATGCGCCTGTCAGCACGCCGATAGGGATGGCAAGAAACAGCGACATATCAGCCAAAATGGCCAGACGCCCCATCACCATTGCCGAGATAACCAGCATGGCACCAACAGACAAATCAATACCGGCGGTAAGAATGACAATGGTCTGCGCGATGGCCACAATTCCAGTCACGGTTACTTGCTTCAAAATAAGCGATAGTGTGCCGGTTGACATGAAGTTGTTGGCAATCAAGCCAAACGCCAAGATGCTGGCGAGAAGGATAATTGCCGGAATGGCTGTAGGGTTGCCGCGCAAGAAAGAGCGGGCTTTGGCAATTAGTGAGTTATCATCAGTTTGAAAGCTAGCTACAGCCTTGTCGGCTTCATTCAGTTTGGCTTCGAAATCTGAAATGGTTTTGGTCGGTGCGGTCGTTTCGCTCATGGCCCGTTAACCCCCTCCACGTTTGAGTTTTGCACGTTTGTGTTTTGCCTCTCCCAAGGCATCAGTATATCATGGCATAGATATACAAAGGGCGACTGTAATGTCGCCCTTCGCTTCGTCAAGTTTAACTTTAGGAAATAATTAGCCCCAGCACTTAGCTGTGCCTTCCTTGGAGTCGATTGACTTTACGC
>JAYTVD010000057.1:0-28010 GCA_043744175.1 Phyllobacteriaceae bacterium | reverse complement strand
AGCGCTGATGAAATCCCTTGGGTGCAGACGTCTTATCTCATCGCCGAAGTGATTATGATCCCGCTATCCGGTTTTTTAAGCCGGTTGTTATCGACGCGTGTGTTGTTCGCAGTAAGCGCTGCGGGCTTCACCGCAGCCAGCGCCCTGGCGGCAACGGCGACCAACATCGACCAGATGATTGTTTATCGCGCACTGCAAGGTTTTATTGGCGGCGGCATGATCCCCAGCGTCTTTGCGGCGGCGTTTACAATTTTCCCGCCGTCAAAACGCGCTATCGTCTCGCCCATCATCGGCCTTGTCGCCACGCTTGCGCCCACCATCGGGCCGACGGTTGGTGGCTATTTGAGCCATGCGTTTTCATGGCATATGCTTTTCCTCATAAACGTCATACCGGGTATCATCGTGTCCATCACCACTTGGCGGATGATTGACTTTGACCAGCCAGATCGCTCGCTATTTGACAAGTTTGACTGGTGGGGCCTTGCCTCGATGGCGGCCTTTTTGGGTTCAATGGAATATGTTCTCGAAGAAGGCCCGGCCCATGGCTGGCTGGCTGACGAGACGGTTCTGATTTGCGCTATCGTCATGGCAGTTGGCGGCGTCGTGTTTTTCTATCGCGTTTTTACACGACCCGAACCGATTGTGGACTTGAGCGCGTTTAAGGACGTGAACTTCGCCTTCGGCTCAGTGTTCTCCTTCGTCATGGGCATCGGGTTGTATGGGCTGACGTATATTTACCCGGTGTTTCTCGCCCGCGTGCGTGGATATGATAGTTTGATGATCGGCAAAGCCGTATTCGTCAGTGGTCTGGCCATGTTTTTGACAGCGCCAATTGCTGGCATGTTGTCGCGTAAAGTGGATCCGCGCGTGATGCTGCTGATCGGTTTTATCGGCTTTGGTTTGGGTACATGGTCCGCCTCACGCATCACAGCGGATTGGGATTTCTGGGAACTGCTCATTCCGCAAATCCTGCGGGGTTGCTCACTGATGCTGGCGATGGTGACGATTAACAATCTGGCACTTGGAACCTTGCCTCCTAGCCGCATCAAGAATGCGTCCGGCCTGTTTAACCTCACGCGTAATCTTGGCGGTGCGGTCGGTTTGGCACTGATAAATTCCGTACTCATTCAACGCCAAGCGCTGCACTATGAGCGCCTCGCAGAGCATGTATCATGGGGCAATGATATCGCCGTCACGCGCATGAATAACATGGCATTGAAACTCGGCACTGGCGGTGTGGATGGGCATCAGGCAGCCATCGCCAAGATGGCAGGCCAAGTGCGCCAGCAAGCTCTTGTTATGTCATTCGGCGATGTGTTTGATTTGTTGACGCTGCTGTTTGTCGGCCTTGCTATTTTTGCAATCTTAATGAAAAAGCCGCCAGAAGCCGCGGGCGGTGGTGGTGGGCACTAAACAGAACCGCCGCACAAGCTCATTTGGTTTGCCGTATTATCCATGCGCCAGCTGATATTTCATCACACCCGATAATGTTCTAGAACGTCCCTACCACATTCAAGAAAACGCCCTGGTCATCATAGGACAGGTCGGCGAGATCGCCTGAAAACCTGCCGAAGTTATAACCGACGCCGACTTTCATTGTGCTGTCAATGTGGCGATAAACAGCCACCAGCGCTCCGTAATTTGTCGTATTGGTGCTCGGAGATGACAGCACGCGTGCCTCCAACAGCGCATCCCAATTGTACACCACATGAATATCGGCACGAGCAATTCCTAAGTGCGCCGCTGATGTTACAAAATTGTCAGTGGCTCTGGTTGACGACACCTGCCCAATGCGAAAGCCGTATTTTACGCCAATGGTGAGGTATTCATTCAGATCGTAGCTGGCGTCTGCGCTGAATATATGGCTGCGCTGCGCAGGGCCGAGGATGTTGCCGTTGGCATTCACTTGGTCGGCTCCGGGCAAATCATAGAGGAACCGGTATTTAACCAGCGCGTTGAAGCGATCATTATCGACAGGCCGATAGGCAAAGCCGAAACCCGTCTCCACATAGCGGCCATTTAGGATTGACGATTGGTCGGAGTGCGAAATCACAGCGTCGAGATTGGCAATAAAGCGCCAGTTTTCATCGGTCTTCCAGCTTAATGTTGCGGTTGTCAGATAAGTTTGACGGTCTTTACTATTGTCTTTGGAATTCTCCAGCCGCACCTCGCCGCGAAGGCGGGCAGCCACTTCCTCACCATCCTTATAGCTGATGGAAAGTGATGCCGCTTGGCGGTTGAAATCGCTCGTGATCTTTTCAGAGATTTGCCCTGCCTCCAGCCCGCCGGACACCGTCCAATAGCCATCGGGCGTGAATGTCACTCCATAAGTGCTGTTCAACGAATGACGGCGACCAAATATGTCATAATTATTTTCGGCAAAAGCGGATAAAACATCATTGTAACGTCGTTTTGCGCCCACCACCACACCGCCTAAATCTGTTCCATAGGCATTAGCATTTTCGGCGGTACGGCCGGGATCCAGCCGATATTCCAAATAATAATGATTATCAGAACTTGGATCATAAATAATGCCAGCGGCAGCGCCTATGCCCGATGTTCCGTATGATATTTCGCCGCTAACCCCAAGGGTATCAGTAAGTTTTGCGCTCGCACCAACGCCTGCGCGGTCATTGTGGGAAATGCCGCCTGCCCTATCCAGCGTCGCCTGCGCAAACAAATAAGCCGACCTAGTTTCGCTTGGGCTATAGGTAATCCGCGCGCCAATATCAGTGTGTTGACCGTTTTTAGCCAACGGGCCAGCAAGCGTAAACGCATTAACATGATCAACGCCAACACGGGCCTGCCATTTGTCTCGCAGCGTAAAGACGCCATCAATTTTGGCTTCGCGTTGATAGTTTCCGTGCGCATCAGCGAAGTCTTCGTAAGACGCCTCAATGGCTGCATTCTTGGCTATATCAACTTTTCCAGCCAGCCCCCAGCTTGTCTGTGAGGTGACAATGTCTTCGTCCAAAGTTGAAAAGCCCTTTGGCTTTTTTTCCATATGGCCGCTGAGTTGACCAGAAACCCTGCCCTCTGAAATTTCTGCCAAGTCGGCCTGCCCCTCGATTGTATAAGCCTGAGCAGTTTTGCCGCCAGCGCCCGTGGCTGTCTCATCGTTCAAAGTCAGCCCGCCATCTGATGAAAGTGTGCGACCAAAGCCCGACCCTTGCGATTGTGCTACCTCCGCCCGCAGAAAGGTCGATGCGCTTTGGCGTAACATTATGTCGGCCCCGATCAGGTTCTGGTCGGCCATGCCGGTCGTCTCGCTCATGGCAGTTGTGCCAACGCGCACATGCTCGCCAGCCCACACTTGCGCCCGCCCGCCGTAGGAATAGCCGGCAACCTCGCCTACAGCTGGAGTGTATTCATATTGCGCAACCAGATTGATAATGTTGTTGGCCGTGCTGCGTACAGCACCGGAGGATATTTCCGTTGCGCTCAATGGCTGGCGCAAGATGATGATGCCTTGCAACGCGTCACAATTATAATCGTGACCGGCGACCAACTGCCTGCGCGAGATGATGCGACCGGAGACCGGATCTTTCGTCTCCACGCTGATGGTTTCGCTGCCAGCCACAATGTCCTGCCGCTTTAGAAAATAGGCAGAGCCGCCCGTACCGCGCAGCATATCGCGCTGCGGCAAGGTTCCCGCTTGCGCCGCATAGGCGTTGGCCTCAATCTTGTGCTCGCCAAAACTGGTCGTGCCCTCAGAACGGTAGAAACCGTTGGCACCATAATATGCGCGTTCATTGCGGACGAGTTTTGCGCCGTGCAGCTTGGATTTGAAATTACCCCACATCACGTGATTATCGCCCCGCTGTAACCGGACGTAGAATTTGCCCCGCGTCGGCGCATCTTCGACGCTGGATGAATCGTCGCCATAAACGGGATAAAATTGTTCAGGGTCGATCCGGCTCAGAAATTGGCGGGGGTTTTTGGAGCCGACGTTTTTGAACAATGTGCGCACATCGCCGGAGCCGGTATCCGCCGCTGCGGTGAGGAGATATTTGCCTTGGATTTTGCCCTTCAGATAAAAGGCAAGCCGCCCTTTTGAATAGATTTTTTCATAGTCCTGCGGACTAGCGGAAACGATACTGCCGCTGCCAAATGACTTGCCAATTGTAAGGTCCGCCAGGGCAATGTAGAACCAGTCATTGGCCGGAATTTCTATCGTGCGTGTGAATGAAACCCGCTCATCGCCTTTGCCCTGAACGACAACATCAACCTCATGAACTCCTGCCGGCAAAATTTGCTGAGTTACAAAAGTGCCCGTCGCATCCACAGGCGCTGACACTCCCATTGCCGTGACCTTATTGCGACTTGCCACATGACTGCCGGACACTGTGACCGCGCCACCGTAAACTGGAATATTGCGGATCAAGGATTGGTCTTGGGCTTTGTCCGCCGTCCCCATCGCCTCACCGGATTCAAGTGCTCTATTATTTTTGGAAGCCGCGCCAAGTGCGAAGATCGCCGTTTCATCAAAGCGCCCTTGGGTGTCATAGACCCGAAGGGAGTAGGCCAAGTCCTGATTGCTCGCCTGCGGTAAGACGAACATTGCCTCGCCGTCTCTTGCAATGGGAACGCTTGCCAAGAACTGTGGCTGAACGGACTTTGCGCGATCAAAAATCCGCACTTCTGCCCTGGCTATCCACGCGCTATAATTATTGTCAGCGTGAAATATCACTTGGCTTTCTGATCTGTGCACCAGAGAAATATTCAGTTGCGGCCGAACATCCAACCCGTCGAATTTGACCTGAATGTTGGTATTTTCAGCTTCGCTAATATTGTTGGTGATTGCGCCTGTGAGTCGCTCGCCGTCAACACTAATCACGTAGCCGTTGTCCGCCAACGCGGCCGGCTGGTTTGCTAGCTTAACCGGAGTTGACGCTTTGATGTAACTGGCAAGTGTTAGGGAACATGGCGCCTCGGTGCACAATTTTTTTGCGTCCCCAACACTGCCCCAGCCGCTTACAATCACCAGCGCGCTGGTTTGCAACAGCCGTATGAGCAACGTGTTTAGGGCGTGCGCGCGGCGTATGGTTTGCGCACCCATTACGTACGCTCCGCGTACGCATTTCGTGCGGTTGCCGATCGTTTGCCGATCGTTAATTTTGCCAGTTCTCGGGATCATTTTGACACCACCAATCGTGTTTCCAAAGTGAGAGTCTTATTGCTGAGCGCACCCCATTTTCGCCGAACCATGGCTTCGATTTTTGCTACATGCTTTGTGGCATTTGCTCCTTCTGATTTTGCCTGGCGATAAGTCAGGTGCAACGTGACAGGCTGGCCGGAAAATCGTTCAAGAATTGGCTCCAGATCGCGGGAAAGGTCACTGGAAAGCGCGCCGTCCCCGTCAAATACCGTTGCGTCTATCTCAATCCGGATTGTCTTGGGAGGCGCTGCACCGAAGTTTAGCTTGGTGACCATACCAGAGGTTAGTCGCACCAGACGCGGATTTTCAGTTGTCACCGAATAGCCGCTCGGCAACGTGCGTATGTCCAATTTTAATAGGAAATTCGAACCGATTTTTGCGTCCGGTAATTCCGGGCACGGAACATGAAACTGACCATTTTTGTCGGTGGTTATCAGCATTCCGTTGACCGTAGCCAGCCGCACCCCGGGAATTCCTGTTTCACCTTTGTCTTGGTATCCGGAGCTGTTCTTATCGTCAAAAACCTTGCCAATCACATCGCCACAGTCAAAAACATGTTCAAATTCAATGCGAACCGGCGCTTTTGCTGTATTTGATAGGATTGCACCGGTCGCCGGATTTTTGGCTACCGCCTCGTTAACATAGTCGCCCGGCGTAACATTTACCCCGATCAGCACAGCTAATTGGATGGTCTTTTGGCTCCGCGGCGGGACTGTAATTCCGGCAAAAGTAAGCGTCCGGCCCGATACGTTTGGCACTGTGGCAACGCCTTGAAATGTTGTTGAATTAGACTGGTAAGTGAAGGTGGAAGGCAGCGTATCGACCACATCTATGGGGCCGACAGCCGTAAGTGTGCCATTTCGAACGACGATGGTGTAGGTCACAGCATCACCACGATGAGCCACCCTCACGCTGGCGGTTTTTTCGACCGTAAGATTTCCCGCTGTTAACACCGGAGCAGGGTCAATCGGAATGTGATTGTTGACCACATCGCTGTCGCCTGCAGCGAAAAGAAACGACAAGTAATAGGGGAACGTTGTTCCAGCAGGCGGCGCTGTTACCGATGCGGAAATTTGACAAAGGCCGCCGGGTACCGCATCTATGGGGCATGTTGTGGCATCCACACTGCCGGATTGAGGCGGGTAAACCGTTGATATTGCACTTAAATACCCGGATGGTACGGTAACACTAATCCGGTATTCTGTTTCATCTACTGGGCACGCAGGCGCACCGCCAGTGATTATGTCAAAGCGATATTTGCCCGCCGCACCAGTTAGTTGCCCTTGTTGGGATGGCAACAAGCACGCTGAAGGCAAAGGGCTGCCCGAGGTACTTGTCAGAAAAACCGTAACCCCACTTATTGGAAGACCTGTCGCCGACGAATAAATGACACCTGAAGGGTCCAAGAGCAGGCGCGTCGGGTCATTGACAGTGTTGCCGTCGGTATCAATACCATTGTCTGATACGTCACTCACGGGCGAAGGTATTGGGTTGGAAACTGAGGGGGAAGGCGTGCCGTTTGCGGTTGCGCTATTGACTATTCCACCAGCAGAAATATCAGCAGAAACAAGACGATATGTGGCCTGGTAGGTAGCAGTTTCCGATGGTAATAGCATGCCTGCCGGTGAGCCAAGATCACTGACAACATGGCTTGGTCCCGTGGTTAGGGACAGACTAGTGCCACCTGCCCGCATCAGATTGTCAGTAAGGTTAAGATCATTAAGTGTGATGTTGCCCGTATTGCGAACGGTGATTTGGTAGGTAACAATTTCACCCGCAACGCTGCCGGGTCCAGTTATTATCTTCGTGGTCTCAAGCGATGCGACCTGCATGATCTGCGTGACAATTGTCACAGTCTGCGGCGTTGGTAATAGAGTGGATGTCACCGAGCCGGTATTGCCAATTGTGCCGGCGTCCATATCAGCCTGCGTCACCATGTAAGTACCTGATAGGACACAGGTTTCAGCGGGAGCAAGGCTGGCACAAGTGCGTGTGTCGGGCGTGATTTTGCTATCAGAAACAATCACATTGCTTTGACTGACGGTGCCGTCATTGGTCACTGTCACATGGTAGTTTATCGATGATCCAACAGAAATCGGCCCCGTGCTGGCCAGCACTTTGGCTATTGACAGCGAGGAATTTTGTAAAACAGGTGTGGCAACCGTCGCGGTCTCAGGCGTTTGCAAAAGTGTTGATGTCACCGAGCCAGTATTGCCAATTGTGCCGGCGTCCACATCGCTTTGCGTTGCGGTGTAGCTTCCTGAAAGTACACATGTCGCAGCGGGCAAGAGGTTGGCACAAGTCAAGCTGTTCGGCGTGATTTTGCTATCAGAAACAATGACATTGCTCTGGCTGACGTTGCCATTGTTTGTCACTGTAACATCATAGGTCAACACGGTTCCAAGCTCGACGGAACCAGCGCTGGCGAGCGATTTTGCAATATTCAAACTACTGTTTTGAGCGATTGGCGTAGCAATTGTCATGGTCTCAGGGGTTGGCAAAAGTGTTGACGTCACTGAACCTGTATTGCCAATTGTGCCGGCATCAACATCACTTTGCGTGACAAGATAAGTACCTGATAGAATACAGGTTTCTAAAGGCGCCAGACTGGCGCAGGTGACATTATTTGGCGTGATTTTGCTGTCGGAAACAATAATATTATCTTGTGTCACTGTGCCGTCATTGGTGACTTTGACGACAAAAGTCAGTGTGTCATTAAGCGAGATTGTACCGGACCCATCAGCATCATCGTTGGTCGTCTGAGCCTTCACAATGCCCAGCGAGCTCACTTGCGCGACCGACGTGGTAACGAATGCGGTTTGCGGTGTTGGTAGCGAGGTGGAGGTAACGTCGGCGTTGTTATCAACCTTCCCCGCATCGATTTCGCGTTGCGTGACCACATGGCTGCCGGTCAGAACACAAGTAGCAAATGGCAAAAGCGAGGCGCATGTGACCGTGTTCGGGCTGATGTTGACATCGCTTATCACCACATTGCCTTGACTGATGGTACCATCGTTAGTGACGGCAACGTCATAGGTCAAAATTGAACCAAGAAGAAACGGGCCGGTGGCTGTCTGCACTTTGGCGATGCTTAGGCTGCTGGTTTGCGTTACCGGTGTGGCGATCGTCACGGTCAGGGGTGCTGGTAGAAGTGTCGATGTCACTGATCCTGTATTACCGATTGTACCGGTATCAATGTCGCTTTGCGTCACCACGTAAGTACCTGATAAGACACAGGTTCCCGCTGGAGCAAGATTGGCGCAGATGGCGGTGCTTGGGTTGAGTTTGCCGTCACTGACTGTGATATTGCTCTGCGTGACGCTGCCGTCATTTGTTGCCGTGACCGCATAAGTGAGCGTATCGCCGAGCGTGATCGAACCGGAGCCGTCCGCATCATTATTGGCTGCAATGACCTTCCCGATTGCCAGCGAACTGATTTGTACCACTGGAGTGGAAATTGTCACACTTTCTGCAATGGGCAGAAGTGTTGATGTCACTGTGCCGGTATTGTTCACTTGCCCCGCATCTAATTCGGATTGCGTGACAGTATGGATGCCGGAAAGAACGCAGATCCCTGCGGGTGCAAGCGTTGCACACATCATAGTGGAGGGACTTATTTTGCTGTCAGTTACAAGGACATTGTTTTGGGTAATATTGCCGTCATTCGTGGCTGTCACATCGTAGGTCAACACCGAATTCAACGTGGCAACACCGCTGCTTGTCAGTACTTTTGCAATCGACAGCGACGCGTTTTTTGGAACGGTTATCGATAGCGTTTTTGTTACTGGCGAGGTGATAAGTGATGATGTGGCTGCACCGGTATTATAGATGAAACCAGCGTCAGCTTCGGTTTGCGTAACAATATGCGTACCCGATAGGGTGCAGATTGCCGCAGGAGCCAGCGTGGCACAGGTAGTGGTGGAAGGCGCAATTTGAGGGTCATTTACGATGACATTGGTTTGGCTGATATTGCCAGTGTTGGTTACTGAAACAGCATAGCTTAAGGTATCATTCAGCGAGACGTTGCCGCTCGCATCCTCGTCCGCGTTGCCGGATAGTGTCTTATCGGTAGTGATCGCGCTGGTTTGGAAAATCGGCGTTGATAGACTGCCGGAGGCGGTTACAGTTGCACCTTGCGGCGTGAGCCCAAGAGCAGACGCTGTGTTGTTTATGACGCCAGCATTAAAGTCCGATTGCTTCACATAGTATGTGCCCGTGCAGCTTTGATTGCTTGCGGTAACCGCCAATGTAATGATCCCGCAGGATAATGTTGGAATAAGCGGATCACTGATATTGATATAGGAAAGCGTGACATTGCCGTCGTTTTTGACGTTAATTGTGTAGGTCAGCGCTTGCCCGATATTGGTAACCGGTAAGGTTGCTACAGTCTTAGTTACTGTCATATGCGGCGCTTGTCCGGCGCTGACGGTAACGGTGTCGGGGGGCGATGCCACGGGGATATTGCCTACAGGGCCAACCCCGCCAAATGTTGTTTGCGCGAAGGCTTGGTTGGTCACAAAGCCTGCGTCTAAATCGGCTTGGGTAATGCTGTAAGACGCCGTGCAGGTTATACTTTCTCCCGCGATGAATACCAAATGACCTATTGTGGGGGTGAAGCAAGCGATAGTGCCGATTTTGTCGTCCACCACATCAACCGGACGCGTGAACGATGCGTTGCCGGAGTTGATGACTTTGAACGAATAGCTGATTAAGTCACCAACGGCGTTAAACCCAGGGATTGCAGAAATCGTTGTTTTTTCAATCGTTAGCGCCGGATTAGCGCCCGTTGGAACCGTTACTGAGGCTTGCGGGGAGGTGGTGCTACTATTGCTGGCGCTAGCCACGTTGGTAACTGAACCCAATGTGAGATCATCCAGCAACACCGTGTATGTTCCAGTACAGGCAATCTGTCCCAGTGGCGCAACGTTGCCCGCCGGGCAGACAATGTTGGCAGGTGTGATGCGGTTGTCGGCGACAGTAAAGGGGCCGGTGAGGGTCACATTGCCGTTATTGGTGATGAGATAGTCGTAAGTGACTAGATCGCCGGGAACAGCAAACATGACTGACGTAGCGGTTTTAACCAGTGACATCGAGCGGGTTTGGATAGCGGGGACTGTGTATGTATCGCTAGCTGAAGTGGTTAAGCCGCTTGTCGCAGTAGCCATATTGGTAACACTGCCAGCATCAAGATCGGTTTGTGTGACGATATAGCTTGCCGTGCATATAATGGAACTTCCCGGGTCCATCGTTGCGCCCGCATCAGGGAGTGCGGGGCAAATGACGCCGGGAATCGGCGCAATATTATTGTCTGAAACGGTAACCGGGGATGAAAGCGTGACGTTGCCCGAATTGATGATAAGAAAACTGTAGGAAATCACGTCACCAACGGCACTAAAACTTAAGGTGCTGCTGCGTTTATCAATTGTGAGGGCGCGATTTTGGATCGCGGTGATAGTCTTGACGGCATTGGCCGTTGTCGCTGTTGTGCCACTGATGGCTGAGGCGGTGTTGGTCACGGAGCCCGCATTTAAATCCGCTTGTGTAATCGTATAGATACCGGTGCAGGTGAGTGTAGCGTTGGGTGCAATGCCACTAACAGGCAGCGGCGGACAGTAAACGCTATCGATTTTATCATCAGAAACATTGATGGCGTTAGTTAGCGTTACGTTGCCAGTGTTTGTTATGAGGTAGCTGTAGGTGATGGTATTGCCAGCGAGGCTGTAGGTCGGTGCGGATGATGATTTGGCTATTGTTATTGAACGCAATTGAACAGGGCCAGCTGTATTGACAGAAGCATTTGACGTAATAGTTGCGCCGCTTGGTGCCTTGGCGCTTCCATTTGCACTATTGAGGATAAAACCACGGTCTATATCTGCTTGTGTTACTAAATGGCTGTTGCCAGTGCATGTTAAGATACCCGTGAGGCCGGGCGCAATCGGACCCGACATGCAGGATAAAGTCGGTAATGACGGGTCGGTGACCGCGCTATTGGTCAGCGTCACATTGCCGGTATTTTGCATTGTAAAGGTATAGACAAGCGATGTGCCAACCGCGCCGAATAGAGTTGGGGCGGCTATCTTGGTGAGCACCATTGAGGGCGCTGATGCTGGGCCCATAATGGTGAGTGAGTCAGATACAGCACCTAGGGAGCCCGCTTGAGGCGTACCCAATGCCGTAGCGCTATTGGTGATGGAGCCAGCGTCAATATTGGCTTGCGTAACAGTATAAGTTTTTGAACAGTTTGATACGCCCGTTGGCCCAGCAACAGGGTATATTACGGTTGGGCTACATGCCACTGCACCGATTTTATCATCAGAGACAGTTAGATTATTTATATAGACGGAGCCAATGTTTGTGACGAGGTAGTTATAAGTAATGATGTCACCAACGGCGGCGTAGGCCGTGGAGCTTGCAGTTTTATCAATGCTGAATCCCGGCGCGACTGTTAGAGGCACCGTCGATGTATTGGCGTCTGAACCTTGCGCAAAATCCCAAAAGTTATCATTCGGGTCAGCGTCGTAAACAGTCGATTTCAGCGAACCGGTGGTAAGAATATTGCTCAATAACGTCGGATTGGTTGACTGAAACCAACCGGTATCGAAGGTGTTATTGCCGAAACCGGTATTGGACGATATAACTGTTGTTCCGGCTAAATTCGTATTTTGCGTGGCCACCGGCGACCAGTTGCCAACATCAATGCCGTTAAGGCGCAGCGTGAGATCATTAAAATCGAACATCCCTGTTTGGCTGTCGCCATCATAGGCAGTGAAGCGGATACTCACGCGCGTGATGCCGCCCCCAAGGTAAGACGAACAGCTAGAAATGCCACAATTCAGCGCAGCAGCGGGTGCTATTTGAAACGGATTACCGTTAAAGGCAGCTGGCGTGCCAGCGTTTTGATAGCCCTTGAACATCGTAGAAGGGTTGGCAAACTGATAATAGATATTGCCATTTGTGCCTTCTAAAACAATCACTACGCCACCGGCTTGGGGATAGGTGGAGGGAATGATGATTGATGTACCGGGCACCGTTGTCGTGAAAGGGCTTGCAAGAACCGTCGCCACCAGAGACACTATCCAGACAATTGTTGCGGTAACATATATAATAAATAAGTGCCGCCACTTGGATGGTCGCATTGTCATGCCATTTATCCGAATCAATTAAAAAGTGTTATTTAATACCAAATTTTAACTTTAAGTAGAATAACAGTTTATTACGATGCGCATATCGCAGAAGTTGCAGGACGTGGTATTGTGGTATTCAAAGCATTGTTTGAGGTAATGATTGCTTGCTTCACCATCCATATGGAATCGTCCTATCTATATGAAATTACTATCTAAATATGGTTCCCACTATTTCAAAAATTGTGCGGTATGGGGCGTGCAAAAAATTCAAACGCGCAAGCTCGCTGCCGGCATTTTCATAAATGTTAAGTTTATGAAATTGATTTTCTGACGGGCCGTTAGAATGCACCTGTCTGCCCAGAATGAAATACGCGTTGGTATTTCCGCCTTCTTTACAAGAACAGAATTTCATTTGTCGCATTGCCATAATGGGCTAAGTTTGCGAAACGAGTAGCGATAAGACCCTACCAAATTGCCGACTGATTGGGATTAAGATGCACGTAGCGATTTCCGATAACAGCAGCCCTGCCAATGCAAATTTGGCGCCTACGCCGAAATGGTCTTCGGACGAGGCTCTCGCGCTTTATGATGCGCCGTTTAATGATTTGCTGTTTCGGGCGCAGACGGTTCACCGTACCAATTTTGATCCGAACAAAGTGCAACTGAGCCGTCTTTTGAGCATTAAGACCGGCGGATGTGCGGAAGATTGCGGCTATTGCAGCCAGTCGGCTCATCACAGTACAGGGCTGAAGGCCTCCAAGTTGATGGAAGTCAATCGCGTGTTGGCGGAAGCCCACAAGGCTAAGGATGGCGGCGCAACGCGTTATTGCATGGGCGCTGCTTGGCGCTCCCCTAAGGACCGCGACATTGATATGATTGTCGCGATGGTTAAGGGTGTGCGTGATCTTGGCATGGAAACCTGCATGACGCTGGGTATGCTTTCCCCTCATGATACCATTCGCCTGAAGGACGCGGGGCTCGACTATTACAACCACAATATTGATACTTCCGAGCGCTACTATCCCGAAGTTATCAGTACCCGCACCTTTGCAGATCGCTTGGATACTCTGGCTAATGTCCGCGAAGCGGGCATTAAGGTTTGCTCCGGCGGCATCGTTGGCATGGGCGAGGAAAAGCGCGACCGTGTGGATATGCTTGTGACACTGGCAAACCTTCCGGAAGCGCCAGAAAGTGTGCCTATTAACATGCTCATTCCTGTCGAAGGCACACCTCTTGGCAACTCCGAACCGATCAACCCGATTGATTTCGTGCGCACCATCGCGCTAGCCCGCATCATGATGCCAACGTCTCATGTCCGCCTTTCTGCTGGTCGCACAGCCATGAGCGATGAAATGCAGGCGCTGTGCTTCTTTGCCGGTGCCAACTCTATCTTCGTTGGTGAGACATTGTTGACGCGCGACAATCCGGGTGAAGACAAGGATACCGCCCTGTTCAATCGCCTCGGCATCACACCGATGGACCTTCCGGCAGCCTGATGAACGGCGCATTACCAGCCCGTCATGAGGCGACTTTGCGCGGGCTTGAGCGAAAGAACCGGCTGCGCACCTTGGCGCCCCGCGCTGGCTTTGACTTTGCGTCTAATGATTATCTGGGGCTTGCTTCGAGCGAACGGCTGAAACAGGCAGTTCTAAAGGCCATCGGAAACGGTACTCCGGTGGGCGCAGCTGGTTCGCGATTGTTGCGCGGCAATGCACCCGAGCATGAGGCGCTGGAAAGCCAGGCTGCCGCATTTTTCGGGTCCGAGCGTGCGCTTTATTTCGGCGGCGGCTATATCGCCAATTTTGCCGTGCTGACAACGCTGCCGCAAAAAGGCGATCTGCTGGTTTTGGACGCGCTTGCTCACGCCTCAATGTATGAGGGTGCCGAAGCAGGCCGTGCAGCCTTCGTTATTGTTGCACACAATGATGTTGCAGCGTTCGAGAGCGCGATTACAAGTTGGCGCGGAGGCGGTGGCACAGGCCGCGTTTGGATTGCCGTGGAGAGTCTTTACAGTATGGATGGCGACTTCGCGCCGCTTAATGCGCTGGTGGCACTGGCAGACAAGCACGATGCGTTTCTCTATGCTGATGAGGCACACGCTACAGGCATTCACGGGCCGGACGGCAAGGGTCTCAGTGCTGCGTTCGAAGGTCGCGAGAATATTTTGGCGCTGCATACTTGCGGCAAAGCACTCGGCGCATCCGGCGCGCTGGTCACGCTTTCGAAAACAATGTGCGATTATCTCATCAACCGCGCCCGTCCGTTTATTTATGCCACCGCCCCCTCGCCGCTGATGGCGGTAGCGGTCAGCGAGGCGCTCAACATCATCCGTGAAGAGCCGGAGCGGCGTCAAAAGCTCGAATCTTTAATCACCTTTGCAGGGCGTGAATTAACCGCCCGCAGCAATGATTTGATACCAAGCGGTTCCCAAATCATGCCGGTGATTATCGGTGATAATGGCCGCACCATGAACATTGCCTCCGGCTTGCAGGCGCGAGGTTTTGATGTGCGCGGCATTCGCCCGCCGACGGTTCCGGAAGGCACGGCGCGTCTCCGCATCTCCTTGACGCTGAACGTTAAAGAGGCGACCATCAGCGCCATGCTCGATGCACTTGCTGACGAAATGAGGAACCACACCTCATGAACCAGCAAATCCTTATCACAGGCACTGATACAGGCATCGGCAAGTCGGTTTTTGCAGCCGGACTGACTGCATTGCTCGGCGCATCTTACTGGAAGCCCATTCAATCCGGGCTTGTGGAAGCGACCGACAGCCAACTTGTTGCGCGGCTTGCTGATATCCCGGAATCGAGGATACTGCCGGAAGCCTATCGCCTCAACGCACCGCTGTCGCCACATCGTTCGGCTGAAATTGATGGCGTGAAGATTGAAAGTGCGGGTCTCACAATTCCCAATTGTGATAGGCCACTTGTGATCGAGGGCGCTGGAGGCTTGATGGTTCCTCTCACCCGCACCGCTCTATTCATTGACGTCTTCGCCCGCTGGAAAATACCGACTGTGCTTTGCGCCCGCACGGGCCTTGGCACCATCAATCATACGCTTCTATCACTGGAAGCGTTACAGACACGAAACATTCCTGTTCTCGGCGTCACTTTCATCGGCGCTGAGATGATAGATACGCAAAGGACCATCGCCGAAATCGGCAAGGTGCGAATTCTGGGTAGATTGCCGATGCTGGAGGCGCTACAATCACGCTCACTTCTCGCCGCGATGCAATCTCACTTTGATCCGGCACAATTTATCGGATAGCCTCTCATGTCCAACACCACGCCCGTCTGGCATCCGTTCACCCAGCATGGCGTCGAGCCGCAAATGCCGCTCGTCACCCGTACAGAAGGTGCATATTTATTTACCGCCGACGGCAATAAAATTCTCGATGCGATCTCGTCCTGGTGGGTGATTACCCACGGCCATCGCTACCCGAAAATCGTTGATGCCATCATCGAAGCGACGCAAACACTGGACCAAGTCATCTTCGCGGGCTTCACCCATCAACCCGCCGAAGACTTGGCAACCGCGCTGGTAGAAATGGCCCCCAAAGGCCTCACTCGGGTGTTCTATTCTGATAGTGGCTCAACTGCGGTCGAAGTGGCGTTGAAAATGGCGCTCGGTCATTTCAAACATTTAGGTGAGCCCCGCTCGCGGCTTATCGTGATGGAACATTCCTATCATGGCGATACCATCGGCACGATGAGCGTGGGCGAGCGCGGCGTGTTTAACTCGCCCTACGCGCCGCTCTTATTTGATGTTGATACAATACCCTTTCCGCACAAAGGGAAAGAACAAGCCACGCTTGATGCGCTGGAAGCGCTCACTAAATCTCGTAAAGCAGCGGCACTGATCGTCGAACCTTTAGTTCTCGGCGCAGGTGGTATGTTGATTTACCCGGCATGGGTGCTGACAGAAATGCGCCGCATCACGATGCAAAGCGGCACGCTGCTGATCGCTGACGAAGTGATGACCGGCTGGGGCCGCACGGGCACGATGTTTGCCTGCGAGCAGGCCGGAATTTCGCCCGATATTTTATGCACGTCAAAGGGCATCACTGGTGGACTGTTACCATTGGCTGCGACGCTTGCCAGCGAGGCCGTATATAAGTCGCACTATTCGACAGACCGCGCCCGCACCTTCTTTCATTCCAGTTCATACACCGCCAATCCTATCGCCTGCGCCGCGGCGCTAGCCAACGTAAAAATTTGGCGTGATGAGCCTGTGATGGCGCGTATTACGACGCTTGCTTCAGAGCACCAAAGCCAACTCAGGCGCTTTGAAAACAATCCGCATTTCGAAAATATCCGCACCTGTGGCACGATTGCCGCGCTGGATTTATGTGTTTCAGCCACCGGCTATCTTGCCGATGTAGGCCCGAAAATGCGCGCCTTTTTCATGTCACGCGGCATTCTTATTCGTCCCCTCGGCAATGTAATTTACCTCTTGCCGCCTTATTGCGTGACGTCGAATGAGCTGACACTTATTTATGACACCATCGAAGAGGCCGGACAGATTTTTGGCGCACCCAATGCGTAACGGCGCACAGATATTAGGCCTCGGCCACCATGTTCCCGCTCGTAAAGTAATGAATGCTGAGATCGAGGCTGGACTTGGTTTGGAGGCTGGCTGGATTGAACAGCGCACCGGCATTCGCTCCCGCTTCTGGGCACTGCCAGATGACACTTTGTCTGACCTTGCCAGCGCCGCTGGCGAACTAGCGTTGACGCAAGCAACCATCAACCGGACTGAAATTGGCCTGTTGGTGCTCGCCACCTCCACACCCGATCATCTCCTGCCGCCGAGCGCGCCCCTTGTCGCGCATAAGCTCGGTCTGACCCGCGCGGGCGCAGTGGATTTGGCGGGCGCGTGCGCGGGCTTTATCCACGCCCTAGCCTATGCCGAAAGCTTCGTACGGCTGCATAAAAGGGCCGCACTTGTCGTCGCTGCGAATATCCTTAGCCGCCGCATTAACCGCGATGAGCGTGCGAGTTCTATCCTTTTTGCGGATGCTGCAGGGGCAATACTACTCGGCCCTTCAGATGATGCAAATCAAGGCATTTTGGGACTGTCACTCGCCTCAGACGGCTCCAGTTATGATCTCATCAAGATTCCTGGCGGCGGTAGCAACAAACCATTCGACGAATTTATGGACATCAGTGAAACCCAAATGACCATCACGGATGGCCGCGACGTGTTCGTCAAAGCTGTTGACATGATGACCAGTTGCTCGCGCGAAGCGCTTCATCTTGCCGGCGTTCATCTAACGGCCATCACCCGCTTTATACCCCATCAAGCTAACATCCGCATGATGAACGCTGTGGCCAAAAATTTGAAAATTGATGAACTCAAAATCGTCTCAACCGTGGTCGAATATGGTAATTCATCAGCGGCGACCACTGCACTTTCGCTGTCAATTGCCAACCAAACCAAGCCATTCCTGCCGGGCGAAAAGCTCTTGCTAGCCGCCGCTGGCGCAGGGCTAACCGGCGGGGCGCTGGTGTTTGGGGTATAAACCGCATAAAAAAACCCGCTTTCGCGGGGTTTTCTTTGATTTAGGACGAGTTTGGACGTCATAAAAATGGGATTTGGTGCCAGAAGAGGCATCGAATGTTATACTTAATATATTGATTTTGTTACATAAAATATTTTCAAATTTATAAAATACCAACAAATATACCAACAAAATGAAAACTGAGTCCGAATCTGACTAATTTTCGACGCGGCATTTCACTATGTTTCGTGACCATGCCCAGTGTGCGGTTAAATGTTGCCAATATCATCATCAAACATTCTAACGAGCGTCATCAGCCTTTCAGTAATGCGGGCGACAATCGACTTGCGTTCTAGAATTCTAGGCTTTTCGTTCATTGCCTCTACAATGGTTTCGCTCAAAGGTTCCTTGCCGGTGAAATGGTAGCTTTCAATCATGGCCACTAGCGAGTCGATCTTTAGACCTTCGCTTTCGCAGATTGTCCGAATTGCCTTGGCCTTTTCTTCGGTCCAGAAATCACTGAAGGCTTCGGAAACAGGTTGCCCAGCGGGAATGTTGGGCATGTTCTCTTTGATAAAGCGCTCGATCAATTCGCGTTTGCTGCGAAGCTTCACATCGGAGCCCAGAAGATCGAACACCAGTTTAAGCTTTTGGTCGCGGGAATCTTGGGTTTCGGGGTCTTGGCTGTTTTGGTCTTGGGCAATCTGGTTCAGCAGGGCCAGAATATAGGCCACGTTGATCTCATCGCGCTGGATCAGTTCAAGTTCGAAATCGACTTCATCGATGATCGAAACAGCGGTGTCTTCTTCGCCACCCAGTTTAGTGCGATCTTTGAGGTCCAAGTATTTGCTTTTGAAATCGTCAAAAGTTTGCTGGTCCATATCAAGATCGTGCCAACTGAACTCGGAGAAGCCTTGCAACACGTTGAGAATGCGGATCAACCTTCTGAAGGCCATCACAAATGCCAACAACAGGTTTTCGTCTTGAATGCGGTCAACAACTTTGGGCGCTGGAGCGATCTGCAATAGTTCTTTCACACACACGTTGAATTTATCGACGTGATCTTTGTAAGGCGCTAACAATATCGTTTCGATTGCTTCCTTGTTCGAGAACAGGGTGATTGCGTCATCGGTCCGCTTTTTCAGGTTTCTGAAGCACACTATTTGACCGTGCGACTTCCTATCACCTAGCACACGGTTAGTGCGCGAGAAGGCTTGGATCAAACCGTGAAATTTCAGGTTCTTGTCCACATAAAGCGTGTTGAGGCGTTTTACGTCAAAGCCCGTCAGGAACATGTTGACCACAAGCAGAATGTCCAAGCGATCTTTGTCTTGCGCCGCCTTGCTGTCGCGGTCTTTCAGGCGTTTGCTGAGGTGGTTGTGATAGGTGCGAAATTCGCCCGACGTGTTGGCAGTCTGATACATCGCATTATAGTCGGCAATATATTGGTCCAGCTTGTCGCGCTTGTGGCCGTCCACTGGCTTTTCGGAAAGATCAATATCCGGATCACCGATCAAGCCATCGGCATCATCGTCTTCTTCATTGGCCGCATAGGTGAAAATGGTGGCAATGCGCAGATCATGTTCGCCCGCATCGCGCTTGCGTTTGAAAGTGTCATAATATGCGATCAGGGCATCCACCGAACTCACACATAACATGGCGCTGAAATGGCGCTTGGCGGTTTTGATGTCGTGGTTCTGGATAATCCAATCGACGATGTTTTCAATGCGATCTGGATTTTCGAAGAACTCTTTAGTGTCAATTGCGGCAACGTCTTCGTCAATCAGGCTGCCGTCTTTGCGCTTCAGCTTGCCCCAATATTCTATTGAAAAGCGCAACACGTTTTCGTCTGATATGGCATCGGTGATCACATATTTGTGCAGGCATTCGGCAAAAAGGTCTTTGGTGGTTTTGTTGCCCACTTTGTTTTCGGCAAAAATCGGCGTTCCGGTGAAGCCGAACATTTGCGCTCTGGTGAAGAAGTTAACAATTCTCCTGTGGGTTTCGCCAAATTGTGAGCGGTGGCATTCATCGAAAATGAACACCACGCGCTGGTCTTTCACTTTTAGCAAAGCATCGTCATATTTGGCCTTGCTCATCGCGGTGTTGAGTTTTTGAATGGTGGTGACAATCAGTTTAGTGTCACCCTCCAATTGCTTCACCAGCGCCTTGGTGTTGTCGGTGCCATCAACCGAACCATCGGAAAAGAAATTGAACTCTTTGGTGGTCTGATAATCCAAATCAGCGCGATCCACCACGAACACCACTTTTTCAACCTTGGGATTGTCGATCAACACTTGCGCGGCTTTGAAGCTGGTGAGGGTTTTGCCTGAACCTGTGGTGTGCCAGATATAGCCATTGTTGCGGCCTGCCATCACGCGCTTGGCAATGGCTTCCACCGCGTAATATTGATAAGGGCGCAACACCATCAACACCTTGTTGCTTTCATGCAGCACGATGTATTTTGCGATCATTTTGGAAATGTGGCACTTCTCCAAAAACACATCGGCAAAGGCATCTAGCTGTGTCACCAGCGTGTTGTCTTCCCTAGCCCAATAGAAGGTCTGCTTGAAATCCTGGTCGCGGTTGTTGGCGTAATATTTGGTGTTCACACCATTGGAGATCACAAAAATCTGGATGTATTGAAGCAATGCGCTATCGGCCCAATAGCTATGGCGCTGATAGCGGTTGATCTGGTTGAAAGCCTCTTTCAACTCCAACCCGCGCCGTTTGAGTTCAATCTGCACCAACGGCAAGCCATTGATCAATAGGGTCACGTCATAGCGAGTTTTGTGGTGGCCTGTGACCGTCACTTGGGTGGTGACTTGATAGTGGTTTTGGCACCATTCCACGGTGTTCAGCAAATTCACATAAAGCGGCGTGCCATCATCCCGCGCCACCAGAATTTTAGGCTCGCGCAAAGTCTTGGCTTTTTCAAACACATTGCCCTTGTCAAGCAAGTTGAGCACGCGGGAAAATTCAGTGTCAGAAAGTTCAATGCCATTGTGAAGGTTTAATTGCTTACGCAGATTGGCGTGCAAAGCTTTCATGTCGGGCAGAGTAACAGGCTCAAAGCCAAGCCCGTGAAGCCGCTTCACCAAATCCGTTTCAAGTTGCGCTTCGGTTTGCGTTGCCATCACACAAACATCTGCTTCAGCAGACCCTTCTTGAATGTTTCCATATGCGAGACTTGGGCAGCGACCGCCTGAATTTTGGCATCCAAGGCGGAAAGGGCATCGGCGATTTTTTGTTGTTCTTCTTGGAAGGGCGGGACAGTGATCTTTACTGTTGAAATCGCAGTAGCACTGAGACTGGGAACACCAGTTGCCTCGCTGTACTTGAGCCAATTAACAATCTGAACAATCGCAAAAACGAATAGTGGGACCCAGCCTTCTTTGATATCTGTGTAAAAAAGTGTATCAACAGTCCAGAATGGTTTTTCTATAAACATCGGCTTGTCGATTGTACCTTTTCGCCCAATAAGAATTGACGGGCCAGAATGCAAGGCACGATCCACATGGCGCATTATCCCGCCCGTTCCTAGCACCGGTATCGTCCCAACCGACAAGTCTTTGTGGTCTTTGCCATATTTCACCGTAAGCAAATCCCCCAACATTTTCTCCTCCCAATCAGGGAAGGCGGTGCCGTCTGGTTTGGTGAAGCGTAGGGTTTGTGAGAACAGCGCTTGCATCAGCCCGCGCTTATAAGTCTCCAACCCCGAAACCTGAACCCGCAACGCCGCAATCTTGGCATCAACCGCGCCGAGGAATGAAGCGATTTTCTTTTGTTCTGGGAGGGAGGGCAAGTTGATTGGAAATTCAAACCAATCACCTAGTTTAAAAATCATCTTCTCGATATGAACACCGATACTGGAGTGAAAACATGTCTGCTGAAAGTAGACTGAATTGGTGAGGTAGCGCAAATACTCCAAATCTAATTCGGGCTTGCATCGTAAAACAGAATATTCGTTAGAAACGATTGAGCCTGAAAATTCTTGAGAAACAATTCCGCAGGCACCGTGGACGATTTGCCGTTTTGAAATTAAAAAATCTGACTCTTGCAAATAGAATTGTGATTTAACTGCGACTTGCGACCCCTTCAGTTTTGCCCGACGCTCGATTCCACCCCGCGCACGCTTTACGGTTACAAGATTATATTCTTTCCAATCTTCAAGTTTCACTGGACGTTGAACGATCTCGAAAAGTTGCCCAAAGATATATTTTTTTGAACCAACCGGAGTTGGCTTTATCTTTGGCAAACCCGGCTGTACTGACTTTGGGAAAGTTCGCCGGGTCTCTTTTTGAATTTCGTTCACAGCGGAGCCTCAATGCCCAGCTCTTTGCAGAACGCAGCAATCTGCGCGTCAATCGCCGCCATGCCCTTTTCATTATCTTTCAGCGCCCGCGCCACTGCGGCCAGATCAATTTCCGCTTCGGCTTCGAACGTATCCACATAACGGGGAATGTTGAGGTTATAGTCATTCTCCGCCACTTCACCCAATTTGGCGCAATGTGAAAAACGTTCTTCCACTCCACGGCTGCGATACGCCCCAACAATCCTGTCGATGTGTTCCGGCATCAGCAAATTCTGGTTTTTGGCTTTTTCAAAGCAGGTGGAAGCATCCACAAACAGAATATTATCGGGGTGTTCGCGGCATTTCTTGAACACCAGAATGCAGGTGGGAATGGATGTGCCATAAAAAATATTGGCGGGAAGGCCAATCACCGCGTCCAGCCAATTGCGCTCCTTGATGATATATTCCCGGATATGCCCTTCCGCCCCACCGCGAAACAACACGCCATGCGGCAAGATCACTGCCATGGTGCCATTATCATCCAACTGGTGCAGCATGTGTTGCACAAAGGCAAAATCCGCCTTTGAAGCAGGGGCTAACCTTCCATATTGGCCATAACGATCATCATTCAACAGCAGCGCATTGGCCGACCATTGCGCTGAAAACGGCGGGTTGGCCACCACGGCTTCAAAGCTTCGCCCCAAGTGTTGGGGGTGTTCCAGCGTGTCTTCCTGTTTCAGGTCAAAATTGCGGTAATGCACGCCGTGCAAAATCATGTTCATGCGGGCAAGATTATAAGTCGTTCGGTTCATTTCCTGCCCGAAGAACTCACCAACGTTTGCCTCTTTGGCCACACGGAGCAGCAGTGAACCTGAACCACATGTGGGGTCATACACATTTTTCAGCCGTGTTTTTCCGGTGGTCACAATGCGGGCCAGAATGGTGGACACTTCTTGCGGGGTGTAAAATTCGCCAGCCTTCTTGCCAGCACCACTGGCAAATTTGCCAATCAGATATTCATAGGCATCGCCCAGAACATCGCTATCAACCTTTTCCAATTCAAAGTCGATTTCATCCAAGTGGGTGAGAACCTTGGCAATCAACTCATTCTTGGCCGCTTCGGTGCGGCCCAATTTGTTCGAGGTCAAATCCATATCCGAAAACAGATCGTCGAAATCATCTTCCGATTCCGTGCCCATGGTGGAGCGTTCGATGTTGGTGAGAATACGTCCCAAATCTTCAATGATGAATTGGCCTTTGATGCTGCCACGCTTGGCCAGCGACGTGAACAGTTCTGAAGGTTTCAGGAAATACCCCAGCGCCCCGATTGCAGCATCTGACACAGCTTCCAGCATGGCTTTGCCATCTTTGGTGGTTTCATTGATTTCAGCGAAGTTAATGCCGTCCTGTTTCAACACGCCATTGGCATAGAGCTGCAAACGTTCGGACAGATATTTGTAGAATATGAAGCCCAGAATATAATCGCGAAATTCATCGGCATTCATCTTGCCGCGAAGCGTGTCAGCAATGGCCCAAAGCTTCTGCTCAAGCTTGCGTTTCTGTTCGTCGGTCACAAAATATCCCCCAAATCAGTGGTCGTATAAAATCCAAATAGCCCAGCCAAAGCAAGCGGCATTATCCAATCTGATCAGCATCAAGTACTAAGCCACTGACTGATTCATGCCTTTGATTAGTTCTGCTTGTCTGGAGCTAGATATTGGCATGTAGGACAAAATAGTTGTTGTAACGCTTTCATGGCCAATGTTCATTGACCAAGCTTTGAACTGTTGCCGGTCTTTGCTAATGCTATCACCATACGCCACTAGCATCTTGCGAAACGAGTGCGGTCCAAATTCAGGAAGTCCGGCGCTTGCGAATACACGTTTGATTGTTTTTCTGATCATGTTGGCATTTGCGTAGTTTTGGCGTGAAAGCCCCAGCTTGGTAAATCCGCCCGTCTTAGCCAACCCCATGCGCGGCTTGGGAAAAAGGGCATCTCCGTTTCCAAAAAGGGCTTCATTTTTCAGATAGTTTACCCAATCATAAAAGCAGGTGCGATAGAGTTCGCCCATCGGGAAAAACCATGTGGTGAAGGTTTTTGCTCCCTTTGTTTTAACGTCTCGGGCGTCTTGATAAACACTTCCGTCCACAAGATCGATACTCTTGAGTTTCAGCGATGCAATTGCGCCATCGCGTGCTCCCGTGATCATCAAAAATGCAAATAGTGCCTTGTCACGCCTTTCAAATTCATTGCCTTCGGGCATTTGTCGAAAAGCATGACTGCATTGCTCAAGTGTCGGATAAGGTGTTTCCCTTTCAGCATGGGCAATGCGAGCATCCTTTAGGTTATTGTTGAAATAAGCCGCATCGGCATAGCGAATGTGCGATTTGTAACCACGTTCACCGGCAATCCAACGAAAGAAATTTCTCACATGGCGCAACGTTGAATCGATTGTTGCTTTCGATAGCGGCGTGCCAGTTCGTTGGTTCTTACATCTTCCAAGCATGGTCTTGAATTGGGAAGGCTGATCCAGATTGAACTTTTTGAAATTCTTAAAGCCGGTACTTTCTTCAAACCTAAATATGGCCGCTAACGCAATGTCTATTGTGGCTTGATCACGACCTTGGACATCTCTTAGCCATCTAGCATGGGCGCGTTTAATCCGTTCGTTTTCTTCGTTAAATTTTCTCACGTTGAGCAACTCCGATTAAGTGATAGTTTTAGAGGGGGTGAAGAGTATCCTTTAGGTGTCGCCAGCCTCACGAAACGCAACATCGAGAACAGCCTTGAAACCCTGCAATTGGCCAGTGCTAATGAAACGATGAATTTGCTTTTCGCAAACCGGACATAGAGCCACCAAGCGCCCCGATTTTGGTGAATGTTGAATGTAGTCAGCCATATCGCCAAGCGGTTGCCGAACCTGCTTGCATGGGCGGCATAAGAACCCGTAAGCGCCCAGTGGAAGCCGCCGCTTTTGTCTTTTGGTTTGCAAGAATTCCTTGAGGTCGTATCCTCTGACTAGAAAGGGCTTCTGAGCCTTGAGCACGCGAAGCCCCAGCTTCTCCCAACCCCGAATTGTCACAACTGCTACGCCTAAAACGTCCGCTGCCTCTTCGAAAGAATAGGAAAGCGCTGATTTGATGCTGCGAAGGTTTGCATTCTTCGCCATATCAAATGTGTTCGCTTTCAATAAATGCGCGAATGTCTTCCACCCGCCAAGCCGAAATGCGTGCACTAAGCTTAACCGGCTTAGGATAGCGTCCGGTCTTGATGCCAGCCCACCAAGTGGACTTACTAACGGGAATGGGCCCGTGCGGCGCTATGATTGAAGGAAGGCGAAGGAAGCCTGTTTGGGGAAGATGATTGTCCATAATGATTCGGCCTCGTTTGATAAGTGACGAGGCCGAATTAGAAGGGACCGTTTGGATTGAGGGCGAACTCGGTTAATCGAAAACCGAGTTCGGTTTAAGCGCGGTCTTGCGGTGGCAGCAATTCGGCAGCTTCTTTCAAGTATTTACGAACCGTATCGTCGCTCAAGCTTATCCCTAAGGCAATCAAATCATCTGAAATTTCTTTGGCCGTTGGCGAGCGCGAAGATTTTGGGTCAAAGCCATACCCCTTCACAGCCAAGCCAATCGCGATTTTAAGCAAGCTTTCTTTCTCTTTTGTGCTTGAAGAGCCAGCGACAATGGTATCGGCTAGCGCTCTTTCTAAGGTTGCGACTCTCGCAACCAGCTCTTTATTTTGGTTCTGAAGTGCAACAGAGATTGCGTGCCAGTCTTTCGATGTTGTGCCAAATTCTGCCAAGGCTGTTTTTAACTCATTTGGGCATGGCAAGCGGCTCCGCTCTAACCAATCGACAAAATGGGTAGGCTTAACACTCACGTCATTGTATAGACCTGACCGAAAATTCGCGTAAACCAAATGATTTAGTAGTTCGTAAGCGATCACAAAATTCGGCTTTTTGTAATTGCCACCACTATGATAACTTCGGTATCCACCTTCTGCATAATCGAAAGCAGATAGGGGCTCAGCCCCCAAGGCTAAAGCCACTGCAACTTTTTTGTCCCAATTTGGAGTGCGAGACCAATAGGCAAAATCTGCCGCTTTGACTTTATCTGGTAGTGTTTCGTCGTAATTACCAAGCCAATCATTTGTCATTGGAAGATAGCCGTTCGTTGATTCGTACTGCCCACCAATCTGCCATCTTTACCCGCTCTTCCCAATAGAGCGCCCTATGATAGGCCTTGCGCACTTCGTCGGCTCCGACATGGCCCAGTTCGGCCTCTATCGCATCGGCATTCCAAAGGCCGCTTTCGTTTAGCAATGTTGACGCGCTGGCGCGGAAGCCGTGTGACGTCGCTTCTGTTTGGGCATAGCCCATGCGGCGCAATGCTGAATTCATTGTATTTTCGCTAAGCGGTCGTTCGGCATATTGTGTTGACGGAAACGCCAAGCGCCGGTTGCCGGTATGCTTTTGGAGATCGCGAAGGATTTCAACGGCCAAGGCCGGAAGCGGCTTCTTATGTTCACGGCGCATTTTTGTTCGCGCCGCCGGAATTGTCCAAACTGCCTTGTCCAAATCGAACTCGTACCATTCGGCTTGGCGTAGTTCCCCCGGTCTTGGATAGAGCAACGCGATGAGCTTTAGCGCTGCGCGGGTTTCTATTGTGCCCTCATAAGCCCAAATAGCGCGAAGTAACCCCGCGAAGGCTTCCCAATTGAGAATTGCAGCCCTGTGAGTGACCTTTGGCGACACCAACGCGCCTTTGAGGCCAAAGGTGGGATCGTTTGAGGCCATCGCGCTGGCAATTGCGTAACGAAAAACTTGCCCAATCACCGCTCTTAAACGCTTGGCGGTTTCATAATTGCCCAGTGCCTCAATCTTTCGCAACGGTATGAGTATTTCTGAAGCGGAGATTTCGCCTATTGGCCGGTTTCCAATGTCTGGCAAGGCTAAGCTGATAAGCCAGCGTTTCTTAGTCAACGTGACCTTCGCTAATCCTTCTTTCTCACATTTCATCAAAAAGTCGTCGGCAACAAGCGCGAAGGTATTGGCTTCAGACGATTGCTTGGCGATTTTATCCAGCTTTGCTTGAACCGCCGGATCAATTCCTTGCGCCAATAGCTTTTTAGCTGCGTCACGTCGTTCCCGCGCATCGGCCAAGCCTATTGCCGGATAAGCGCCAAACGACAAAAGTTTTTGCTTTTCGTTGAACCTATAGGACATTCGCCACAATTTTCCGCCGCTAGGCGTTACCAAAAGATGCAGCCACCGCTATCACTCACCTTCTTAGGCTTGTCAAAACGCCTTAAGTTATTGATTTGTCTATCAGAAAGCGACATTTGTTGGTATCTCACTTTGAGAATCTGTTGGTATTTTGCCAATATACCAACACACATACCAACAAATTCACTGGATACCAACAGACGCCCTAGGACCGCCTAGGACTGTAACTAGGCAAAAACCGGCAAAAAGGCACAAAAAAACCCGCTTTCGCGGGGTTTTCTTTGATTTAGGACGAGTTTAGACGTCATAAAAATCGGATTTGGTGCCCAGAAGAGGACTCGAACCTCCACGCCTTGCGGCACACGGACCTGAACCGTGCGCGTCTACCAATTCCGCCATCTGGGCAACGGGGCTCGTATAGGTGGGCAGGGCTGGGCTGTCAACGCAAAACAGCGGGCTCAAGCAAACATCCGGCCTTATTGGCTTTTGGCGATTGCGCGAAACATTTCAATTGTTTCTTCCGCAATCAACGCGCCGCCCTCGCCATCGTCACTGAAGTGGCGGTCTGCTGAGGTTTTAACAATCACGGTTTTTGCCGGTCGGTTGACATAGATATATTGGCCATAAATACCGAGGGCAAAAAACTCGCCAGATGCGTTTTCAGGCACCCACCATTGATAGCCATAGCCGAAACGGTCGG
>JAYTVD010000056.1:0-7284 GCA_043744175.1 Phyllobacteriaceae bacterium | reverse complement strand
GCGTGTTCGGACATGATGCGCAAACTAATTTTTTGATCGATCTTTATCGCTCCGGCAAAATGCACCATGCGCTGTTGTTTGATGGGCCGACGGGCATTGGTAAGGCGTCTTTGGCGTTTCTGTTTTCACGCTATCTCATTCAAAATGCTGACTTTTCCAACGCCTCTGCCAATTTACCGGATGACGCAGACAGCGCAGACATGCGTCAGATTGTGCTGGGTGTGCACCCGCAAGTCTTACATTTAACGCGGCCATTGGATGTAAAAACCGGCAAGCACAAGACGCAATTGACCATCGAAGAGACCAAGCGGATCGGGCATTTCCTATCAAGGACGGTGGCCGGTAAAGGCTACCGGATTATCATTGTTGATCCTGTAAACGACATGAATGCCAGCGCGGCAAATGCAATTTTGAAGAATTTGGAGGAACCGACTCCGCGCACTTTGTTCATGCTGATTTCCCAATCATCCGGCCGCTTGCTGCCAACTATCCGCTCGCGCTGCCTTGGCGTGAAGTTCAAAGCGCTTGAAAACGACGCAATGTTTGATGCGTTGGACCATATCGGGATTGATACGCGGAACGCCCGAGATGGATACGGAGACGATACGGAAACGATGCGCCAAGGCGTCGGGAGGCTGATCGAGCTCGCCCAAGGCAGCCCGCGCATTGCGGCGATGCTTGTCCAAGGCGGCGGCCTTGAAATTATCAATGCGGTGGACGGCATTCTTAGCGCGCCAAAATTCAATGGCGTGACAGCTGGCAAAATTGGCGAGGCACTGAACGCACGCGAAGCCGAGCCATTGTTTGATTTGGTATGTGAGCATTTGCTGAACTTAATTTCAGAGGCGGCAATAAAATCGGCGAGGGCGGGCGAGGGCGCAGCGGCGACATTGGCTGAAACCCACGCGGACCTTTCCGCCAAGCTTAGCGAGAGTAACCGTTTCAATCTTGATAAACGGCAAACAATTTTGGAGACGCTGCACACCATACATAAATTGATGATGCGCTAGCCTCGCAAATCCAGTTTCCACTTTCACCAATCTTCGTCTAAAGACATGTAACGAAATACCGACCCATTTGGACGTTTGAATAAACACATGCGCGATAGCTTTTATATTACCACCCCAATTTTTTATCCCAATGGCGTGCCGCATATCGGCCACGCTTACACGGCGATTGCGACAGATGTTTTGGCGCGCTTTCAGCGGCTGGATGGCAAGGATGTTTTCTTCCTTTCCGGCACGGATGAGCACGGCCAGAAAATGCAGCAGACTGCTGTGAAGGAAGGCATCACGCCACTGCAATTGGCGGACAAAAACTCGGCAGTGTTCCAAAAAATGCTGAGCGTTTTGAATTGCTCAAACGATGATTTCATCCGCACCACGGAAGAGCGCCATAAGGTTTCCTGCCAAGCGCTGTGGGAGAAGATGGTCGCCAATGGCGACATTTATTTGGATACTTACGGCGGCTGGTATTCGGTGCGCCAAGAGGCTTATTTCGACGAGGGCGAAACCACGCTGGGCGAAGATGGCGTGCGCCGTGAGCCGCTGGGTTCGCCCGTGGAATGGGTTGAGGAAGAAAGCTATTATTTCCGCCTCTCTGCCTACGGCGACAAGCTGCTGGCACTCTACGAAAGCAACCCGGATTTTGTCGGCCCCAATGAGCGGCGCAATGAAGTGACCAGCTTTGTAAAGTCCGGTCTGCGCGACCTCTCGGTTTCCCGCACCACGTTTGACTGGGGCATTAAGGTGCCGGGCAATGACGGGCATGTGATGTATGTCTGGGTCGATGCGCTGACCAACTATATCACCGCTGCCGGATACCCTGACACGAACGCAGAACGCTGGCGCTATTGGCCAGCATTGCACATCATCGGCAAAGACATAGTGCGTTTCCACGCTGTCTATTGGCCGGCGTTTTTGATGTCGGCTGGCGTCGAATTGCCAAAACGCGTGTTCGCCCATGGCTTCTTGTTCAACAAGGGCGAGAAGATGTCGAAGTCGGTCGGCAATGTGGTCGATCCATTCGCGATGGTAGAGCGTTACGGCCTAGACCAAGTGCGCTATTTTTTCATGCGCGAAGTGCCGTTCGGGCAAGATGGCTCTTATAATCACGAGGCAATCGTCAACCGCACCAATGCTGATTTGGCCAATGATCTTGGCAACTTAGCGCAGCGCTCGCTGTCGATGATCGCGAAAAATTGCGATGCCGTCGTGCCAACGCCATCTGCATTTGCGGATGAAGACAAAGCCATTTTGGCAATGGCCGATGAGGCAATGGTGACCGCGCGTGCGGCCATGAGCGAGCAGGGGATCCATCTGGCCCTCGCCGCAACATTTGCCGTTGTTGCCGAGGCCAATCGCTATTTCGCAGGCCAGGAGCCGTGGGCATTGAAGAAGACGGATCCTGCCCGCATGGCGACCGTGCTTTATGTGACAGCGGAAGTGGTGCGACGTGCCGCCATTCAGTGTCAGCCTTATATGCCTGATTCATCAGCTAAATTGCTGGATTTGGTGGCTGTGCCGCAAGATCGCCGTGACTTTACGTATGCGGGCGATGCAGGCGCACTGGTGGCCGGAACAGCGCTACCGACGCCAACCGGCGTGTTTCCGCGCTATGTAGAGGTTGTGGCCTAATGCTGGTTGACAGCCACTGCCATCTGGACTTTCCAGACTTCGCAGAAGAATTGGACGCAATCGTTTCCCGCGCTGGCGATGCCGGTGTGGGGCTGATGGTGTCCATCTGCACGAGGGTGCGCAAGATCGAGCAAATCCGCGCGGTTTCTGAACGCTTCGCCACTGTGTTTCACTCGGTTGGCACTCATCCGCACAATGCTGAGGAAGAGCTTGGCATTCCGGCGGCAGAGATTGTGACGCTGGCGGCGCATCCCAAATGCGTGGCTATTGGCGAGGCGGGGCTGGACTATTTCTACGACAAGGCCCCGCGAGAGGCGCAAGGCTTAGGGCTGCGTGCGCACATTGCGGCGGCGCGGATTACTAAGCTGCCGCTGGTCATTCACGCGCGCTCGGCGGATGAGGATATGGAAGCGATATTGACGGAAGAAATGGGGAAGGGGGCCTTCCCTTTCCTTCTTCATTGCTTCTCATCCGGTCAGCGTCTTGCGGATGTTGGTGTGGAATTGGGCGGTTATGTTTCGTTGTCCGGCATCCTTACTTTTAAGCGTTCGGAAGACATTCGCGCCATCGCCAAGACCGTGCAACATGACAGGCTTTTGGTGGAAACAGACGCGCCATATTTGGCGCCGCAAAGCCACCGTGGCAAGCGCAACGAACCTTCGTATGTGGCTGAAACTGCACAGGTTTTGGCCGATACGATTGGTGTTTCAAGGGCCGAAATTGCGCGGATAACGACGAATAATTTCTTCCGGCTTTTCACCAAAATGCCACAAGATTTGAACCCATACGGCGGCGTTTGATGACATCCACCATGCGTTTCACAATACTCGGCTGCGGCTCATCGCCGGGCGTGCCGCGCATCACGGGTGATTGGGGCAATTGCGAACCTTCGAATCCAAAAAACAAGCGCCGAAGGGCCTCGCTGCTGGTTGAAAAAATTGCCTTAGATGGCGGCAAGACGACTGTCGTCATTGATACAGGGCCGGATTTTCGAGCGCAGATGATTGACGCTGGCGTCACCGCACTGGATGGCGTAGTTTATACGCACGCCCATGCCGACCATATCCACGGCATCGACGATTTGCGCGGCTACTGGATTGAGCAGCGGCGGCTGATTGACGTTTATGCCGATGTGGAAACGCAGGAACGCCTTATAGCGGGATTTGGCTATTGCTTCACAAAGCCCGCCAAAAGTTCATATCCGCCGATTGCCCTGGCACATAATATTACACACTACGAGCCCTTCGAGATTTCCGGCAACGCCGGCATCATCCGGTTTGAGCCGCTGACACAAGTGCATGGCTCGATTAAATCACTGGGCTTCCGCATTGGCGATTTTGCTTACTGTACGGACGTGTCAGCATTTCCGGATGTGACGATGGCGCGGCTAACGGGCCTTGATGTGCTGGTGCTTGACGCCTTGCAATATCATCCGCACCCAAGCCATTTCTCACTTGCCGAAAGTTTGGCAGTGATTGAGCAGCTCAAACCCAAGCGCACAATATTCACGCACATGCACACGCCGCTGGATTATGATCGCGTGATGGCCGATACGCCAGCGCATGTGGAACCGGGCTTCGACGGGCTTTGTGTAGAAATATCAGTGGATTAGCAACGGGATTTAGCGCGTTACCTATGTTCCAAACGCCCCTGGGTTATAGTTTTAGTTCCATAATCATCATTATGTGATTGGGAGGTGTGGCCGGGGTGGGTTCTATTCTGAAGTGCGATTTCCTGTACGAGTGTCGTTAGTTATGCTTCCCCTTTGCACATGCTTGTCTGTATCATGCTCGCGACCACCGTAGATAAGATCGAGACACAAATTGGCATCAATAGAACCATCACAAGACATTTCGAGACTATTGGAAATCATGGCGGCGCTGCGTGATCCGGTGACTGGTTGCCCTTGGGACGTGGTGCAGACATTTGCCAGCATCGTGCCTTACACCATTGAGGAAGCGCATGAGGTGGCTGAGGCCATTGAGCGTGATGATATGGTGGATTTGACTGACGAGCTTGGAGATCTGTTGCTGCAAGTGGTGTTTCATGCCCGTATGGCTGAGGAAGCTGGACATTTTGCGTTTGGCGATGTGGTTGAGGCTATCACCAAGAAGATGATACGCCGTCATCCGCATGTGTTCGGTGATGCTGAAGCACGCTCCAGCGGCATGGCCAAAGGCATGTGGAATAAGATTAAGGCCGAGGAGAAGGCCGAGCGGGCTGCCAAGCGGGCGCAGTTGGGGCAGGCAGACGGCGTGAAGGCGAGTTTCCTTGATGATGTACCGCGCACCCTGCCCGCCGTTATTCAGGCTGTTAAATTGCAGGAACGAGCGGCAAAGGTTGGCTTTGACTGGGCAACAGCTGCTCCGATTTTGGATAAAATTGAGGAAGAAATCGCGGAGTTACGCGTCGCTATGCAGGGCGCTGACCAAACTAAAATTAAAGACGAATATGGCGATATTCTCTTTGCGATGACCAATTTGGGCCGGCGGCTGGAGATTGATCCGGATGCAGCGCTGCGCGGCACAAATTTGAAATTCCGCACACGCTTTTCCTATATTGAGCGCGGCTTGGACGCGCGACATATTCGGTTGGAAGATGCCGGACTGGATATCATGGAAGCCCTCTGGCAGGCGGCAAAGGATGCCTAACGTGGCAGTTCCCAGTCTTCTAATTCGCGCTGTATCTTGCCGTCAGATAGCTTGCGCTCAAGGTCGATGCGGCCCTGCCCGCTCATGCGCAAGCGTAATTGCAGCGAACCATCTTCGAGATCGTCACGAATAAGAACCGCAGCGTTTTGATAGATCCAGTCAACATGCTTCAGCTTTGAGACAGCAATGGCGCAATCGAACTCAGAAGTCTTGCCGGATAGCTTTTCCTCGATGAGACGCAGCAGGCGGTCAATGCCCTCGCCCGTAACAGCTGAAATCGGGATATGGGCAGGCTCGGTTGCGGATTGGTGCATGGTGAGCGAACGGATATTTTCCAGCGCCTCGTGAGACAAAAGGTCGGTCTTATTCCACACTTCAATCACGCGGTCAGTATCGGTGGCATCAACGCCAAGATCGCTCAAAATCTTGGTAACATCGTGCGCCTGAGCGTTGGTCTCTTCATCAGCAATATCGCGCACATGAATGATGAGATCAGCCTCTAATACTTCTTCCAAAGTAGCGCGAAAGGCGGCGACCAAATGCGTGGGTAGATTGGAGATGAAGCCAACGGTGTCAGACAGTATGGCAATGCCGCCGTGCGGCAGCTCCAAGCGTCGCAGCGTGGGGTCGAGCGTGGCAAACAGCATATCGACCGCCAGCACCCCTGCCCCTGTGATACGGTTAAACAGCGTGGACTTGCCAGCATTCGTATAGCCGACGAGCGCGACTATCGGATGCGGCACTTTCTGGCGTTTGGCGCGGTGTAGTAAACGTGTACGCGTGACCTGCTCAAGGTCAAGTTTCAGCTTATCAATTTTGTCTTGCAGCAAGCGCCTATCGGTTTCAATCTGCGTTTCACCGGGGCCACCCATAAAGCCCCCACCGCCGCGCTGACGCTCCAAGTGGGTCCAACTGCGAACCAAACGGCCCTTTTGATAGGTGAGATGAGCGAGCTCAACTTGAATAACGCCTTCGCGGGTGTTGGCGCGGCGGCCGAATATTTCGAGGATGAGGCCTGTGCGGTCAATGACCTTGACCTTCCATGCCCGCTCCAAATTGCGCTGCTGCACCGGTGTTAGCGGATGATCGACAATCGCCAGTCCGATCTCCAATTGTTCAATCTGTTCGCCAATCGCCTCAACAGAACCTTCGCCAATCAGGGTTGCAGGACGCGGGCGGGTTACTTTAATCACGGTTTCGTGAACGACGACCAAATCAATAGCGGCGGCAAGTCCACGCGCTTCTTCCATGCGTGCCGGTCCAGACCTTTGCGCAATAGAATCATTATTGTCTGCCTTGTCGTTTGGCAGGTGGCGCGCGCTCAACACCGGAACAACGATGACCGCACGCATCAAATCACTCAAATCGAATTGTCCTGAATCGTAAAACCAGCTTCAATGCTTGAAATCCCCTGTGCGTATTCACTCTCAGGGTTCTTCACCTTCAAGCATTTGCACAGGTTGACTTGGCATAATTGTGGAAATTGCGTGCTTATATACAAGCTGCGAGTGGCCATCGCGACGCAACAATACGCAGAAATTGTCAAACGAGGTGACAACGCCTGTAAGTTTAACGCCATTGACCAAAAAAATTGTAAGTGAATTCTTTTGCTTGCGAACCGAGTTCAAGAACAAGTCTTGAAGGTTTTGCGACTTTTCAGCCATGTCCCTGCTTTCCGAAATACGAATGTAAAACCAGTTTTGCCACGATGAAGCCTGTCCGTGTCAAGCCCTTACGTGACTGTTCCCCAAGTCACATTACCAGAGGTTGATGCCTCTCTGATTAGACCGGATATCAGGCAAGCGTCTTTTCCGCAACGGCAAAAAATGCGTCACGCAATTGAAGCGCGATGAGACCGGGATGACCATTGCCAATTGGTGTCCCATCGAGGGTGACAACCGGCATCACAAGTGTTGTCGCGGCTGTAATGAACACCTCACGTGCTGCCTTGGCCTCCTCAACTGAAAACGCCCGCTCCTCGATTTCAAAGCCCAGTT
>JAYTVD010000055.1:0-7312 GCA_043744175.1 Phyllobacteriaceae bacterium | reverse complement strand
CAGCCAGCGTGATCGGCTTCTTTTTCACGGGTGGCTTATCGCTAGGCTTTGGTTTGCGCCAAGGCTCATCGGTAAACCACCACGCAAGCGCATCGCCGCACCCATCGCCCTTCACAACCGGTTCTTGGCCCTTGCAGTTGGGCGAGTCTTTCGGGCAGGTTATGCGAATGTGCATGTGGTAGTTATGCCCCCAGTAAGGCCGCACTTTCGATAGCCAAGAGCGATCGCCTGTAGCGGTTTCGCAGAGCTTTTTCTTTATACCGGGATGCACCAATATCCGCTCAACACGGGAATAGCTGGCGGCGGTCTTGATAATTGCCAATTGGCCGGGCGTCCAAACATCCGGGTCAACGTAAAGGCTATCGCCCTTAATCATCGAGGTGGCGGATATGTCTTCGCGCTCTTGCTTGGTCAATTTGCGTGTTGGCATCGGGGTTAGCCACACGTCGGCATCGAGCCCGATTTGATGAGAGGCATGACCAGTCAGCATCGGTCCGCCGCGCGGTTGCGAAATATCGCCGACAAGCAAGCCGTTCCAGCCGACTTTTTTACCATCAACGGCAAGGCGCTCCAGAACTTTGATAAGATCGGGATGGCCCCAATTACGATTGCGCGAAAGCCGCATCACTTGCCATGCGGGACCGTCAACAGGAATAGCCACCCCACCTGCCAAACATCCTTTCGAATAGAATCCGGCAGATGCCGGTTCAGTCAATGCCGGCAGCTTTACGGCACCAAATAGCTCTTTGGCAGGAGTCTTATCCTTGGCAAACCCTACGCTTAAACCGGAGCCCAAAATGAGCACGGCGCAAATCATCGTGCGGAACTTCAACATGCCACTCTCCAAAATCGATAGACTATCAGCCTTGGGTTATTATGGTTAGCGAATGGTTAACGCTTCCAATTTTGCTCACGCCACAATGCATCCATGGCAACGCGATAATTGGGGTAATGAAACTCAAATCCAGTAGCCCGTAGCTTGGTATTGGAGACTTTCTTCACCTCACCATAAAACGAGCGTGCCATGGGCGTCATATTGGCATCATCATAAGCCACCTCTTCCGGCGGCGCTATGCCCATCAGATTTGCAGCATATGTCACCACATCTTGCGGCGGTGCAGGCTCATTGTCCGTCACATTAAAAATGCCGCCGCGTTTTTCCGCGCCGAGGTGCATAACTGCCCGCGCAATATCACTCACATGAATGCGGTTGAACACTTGGTTCGGCTTGATAATGCGCTTAGCAGTGCCGTTGGCCAAGTTCACAAATGTATTGCGCCCCGGACCGTAGATGCCCGACAGACGCAATATCGCCAGCGGCACGTCGGCCTTGGCGGCAAAATCCTGCCACGCGGTTTCAGCTACCAGTCGCTCGACGGAGCGCTGCGAAACCGGCTTGCATGGTGTGTCTTCATTCACCCACCCGCCATCATGGTCGCCATAAACGCCCACCGTGGAAAGATAGCCAATCCACTCCAGCTTATTAAGCGAACCCAGAAACTGGTTGGAAAATTTAGGTACTAACGTATCGCCATGTTCGTCTGGCCCGATTGATACAACAAGGTTTGTGACAGAGGCGAGCCATGCCAAAAGATCGGCATGGAGATCGTCTCCAGCAAATTCAAACGGCGTTATGCCCTGAGCCGCAAGTGCTTCGAACTTGGCAGTGCTGCGCGTTGTGCCTGCTGCGGTATGGCCAGCCGCGCTTAACTGCCTGCCGATTTCCAACCCCGAGAAACCCGCTCCAAAAATGAATGTATCAGCCATAACGTCCGCTTAAAATATCTTGAAATTGCGCCACCTGCGCACCCGTGCAGCAGAACCACATATGAACCGTTCCAGCAAGTGTGCCCCAGTGCCTCAGGCGTCAATCTGTGCATGACGCAGCCGCAGCGCGTTGCCGATCACACTGACTGAACTCATCGCCATCGCGGCGGCGGCAATCATCGGCGAGAGCAAAATGCCGAACACTGGATAGAGCACACCAGCGGCAATCGGCACGCCGGCCATATTGTAGATGAAGGCGAAGAACAGGTTTTGCCTGATATTGCCCATCACCGCTTTCGACAAATTACGCGCCCGCACGATGCCCATCAGATCGCCAGTCAGCAGCGTGATGCCTGCGCTTTCCATGGCGACATCGGTTCCCGTTCCCATCGCAATGCCAACGTCTGCGGCCGCCAGCGCGGGCGCATCATTCACCCCGTCACCCGCCATCGCCACGATACGCCCTTGCGCCTTCAACTTGGCAACAACTTCGGCCTTCATATCCGGCAGCACATCGGCCTCGACCTCGGTGATGCCGAGGCGCTTGGCAATCGCATCCGCAGTAATGCGGTTATCGCCCGTCAACATCACAATGCGAATACCAGCCTCGCGCAGCGCGGCCAATGCTCTCGGCGTGGACGCCTTCACCGTATCCGCAATGCCGATTGCGCCCGTCAGCTTGCCATTGATCGCCACAAATACTGCGGTCGCGCCATCGGCGCGCATGAGGTCGGCCTGCGCGGCGAGAGCGTCCACGCTGATGTTCAGTTCCGTCAGGAAATTGGCATTGCCAATCGCTATGCGCTTGCGCTCCACCATGCCAATAGCGCCTTTGCCCGATAGCGAGTCGAAACCCATCACTCGGGCAAGTTCCAGTTTGCGCGACTGAGCGGCTTTGACAATCGCCGTCGCCAGCGGATGTTCGCTGGATTGTTCGAGCGATGCAGCCATGCGCAAGAGATCATTTTCGTCTTGACCCTCAACTACGGCAATGGACGTCACAGCTGGCTTGCCCTCGGTTAGCGTGCCGGTTTTGTCGATAACAATCGTATCGACCTTTTCCATGCGCTCCAGCGCTTCGGCATCGCGGATGAGAACGCCAACTTGCGCCCCGCGCCCGACGCCGACCATGATGGACATTGGTGTCGCCAAACCCAGCGCACATGGGCAGGCAATGATGAGAACCGCCACGGCAGCAACCATACCAAATGTGAAGCGCGGCTCCGGCCCCCATGTTGACCATGCAGCGAATGCCAATATGGCGGCAAGAATAACGGCAGGTACAAACCAGCCGGACACTTGGTCGGCCATGCGCTGGATGGGCGCGCGGCTGCGCTGGGCGTTGGCCACCATTTGCACAATGCGTGCTAGCATGGTTTCACTGCCGATGCGTTCGGCCTTCATGATAAACCCGCCACTGGTATTTATCGTGCCACCAATGACTTTAGCACCGATATCCTTGCTCACCGGTAGCGATTCGCCCGTCACCATGGATTCGTCCAGCGTCGAATGACCTTCGGTGATCGCGCCATCCACAGGCACTTTTTCGCCCGGCCGCACGCGCAGCAAATCACCAATCGCAATTGTTTCAAGCGCCACGTCTTCGTCTGCGCCATCGGTCCCGATACGCCGCGCGGTTTTGGGCGCAAGGCCAAGCAACGCTTTTATCGCGCCCGAGGTCTGGTCGCGGGCGCGCAGTTCGAGGACTTGGCCCAACAGCACAAGCACAGTGATAACCGCTGCCGCTTCAAAATAAGTCGAAACCGCGCCGTCCATCTGGCGGAATTGCGCGGGAAACACGCTTGGCATCAAGGTGGCGACCACGCTATAAGTCCAAGATACGCCGGTTCCCATGGCAATCAGCGTAAACATATTGAGGTTGCGAGTTTGCAAAGATTGCCAGCCCCGCACAAAAAACGACCATCCCGCCCACAGCACAACGGGCGTGGCCAAAACAAGTTGAATCCAATTAGAAAGCTGCTGGCCAAGCATCATAGTAAGGCCCGTGAGATGCCCGCCCATTTCCAAAATGAACACCGGAAAAGCAAGCACCAATCCAACCCAAAAGCGCCGCGTCATATCGGCAAGTTCGTGGTTGGGCCCGCTGTCAGCCGTCACCACCATTGGCTCCACGCCATGCCGCAAATGGGGCAGGTGCCGGGGCCGACCTGCTGAATTTCCGGGTGCATCGGGCAGGTATAAACGGCTCCTGCCACCACTGGCTCCGGCGTCTTTTCACTGGCGTCGAGATATTTAGAAGGGTTGCCCTGAAACTTGGTTTTGCATCCGGCACTGCAAAAATAGTGCCCTCATTGTTATGAGTAGCGATGTGTTTAGCGCCCTCGATTTTGACGGTCATGCTGCAAACCGGGTCGATAGCGCTGCCTTCGGGTGGCATAGAAGCATGGTGGGTATGGTCGTGAGAATGTTCCATGGGATGACGTCCAATTCTTACCCAAAGAGGGAGAGGCTTAGTTGACAAATATACCCCCCATAGGTATAAGTCAATTATGCAAACCGATACCAAAGCCGCCATTCAAAAACGCTTCAACCGCATCGAAGGTCAGGTGCGCGGCCTCTCGCGCATGGTCGAAGAGGATCGCTATTGCATTGATATCGTCACGCAAATCTCAGCCGTGCGGGCCGCCCTGCGTCGTGCCGAAGAAGAGATTCTGCGCAACCATGTCGGCCACTGTGTCGAGCACGCCATCAACAGCGGCGACAAAGAGGACCAGCGTGCGAAAGTGACTGAGATCATCCAATTGCTGAGGTTAAGTGATCGGTAAAATTCGCAACCAGTCTATCTTCTAGGCTGAAACGCCTGCGGCAATTTCAGTCTTCCCTCACCATGCTAAATATCCTATTCCTCGTTGATACGGGGGAAATATGAGCCGCGGATTTTTGAAAGAGCTACGTGCCACACGTCGCGCCTTTGCCACATTGGTAACGGTGCTGTTGCTGTTGCCTCTGCTTTTTGCCCTTTTACCGCGCCCGTCCATTGCTTCCGCTGACTATATCGCCGAACTCACCGGCAGCTCCATCTGTTCCAGCTACGCCGATCCCGTCGGCGACCATAGCGGCAAGCAGGATAGGGAATGGCCCTGCCAAAATTGCCTGCCCGGCGGCATGGTCTCCGCGCTTGGCGCGGTTGCAGAGCCTGTCGTGTTGGCACTTCTGGTGCCACAAACCTCTCGCGGGCAATTGCTGCGGGCAGACGAACCGCGCCTTGTCTCGCAAGCAAACCAAACCAACAATCCCGCCCGCGCACCGCCTCTATCCCTCTGAACATAATCACATAACCATGACTGACCTCATCTTTTGAGGCGGTTGCTTTGTATTATTTTCAAGGGGAATTCCCATGACGACTGCTACCGCACTAGCCACGGACACACCGTCCGCATTTGGCATCAAACTCTATCGCGCCGTCTGGCGTTGGCATTTCTATGCCGGACTTTTCGTTGTCCCGTTCATGACATTCTTGGCCTTAACCGGCCTCATCATGCTCTACGGCAATTCAATCGACACATTCTTAGGGCCAAAATATCATGTCGCATCTGGCGGGGAACGCGCCAGCATCATTGCCCAAGCACTGGCTGCCGAGCAGACCGTAGCGGGCGGCAAGGCTTCATTATTTGTCAGTCCGCCACGTGATGATATCGCCAGCTATTTCATCGTCAAGGCTGATAAGGCTCAAACCGTGGTTGTCGTCGATCCGCACGGACCTAAAATTCTAGCCAGCTATTCGCGCGATAACACATGGTTCAACTGGGCCAGCGGCCTGCATGGCACAATGTGGATCGGCGATATTGGCGACCGCATTTTGGAGGTGACGGCAGGCCTCGGCATCATTCTTGTCATCACCGGATGTTATCTCTGGTGGCCGCGCGATGGTCGCGGCATTGCGGGCGCTTTGCTTCCGCGCCTGTCGCTTAAAGGCCGGGCGCTGTGGCGCGAGCTGCACAAATCCATAGGCTTTTGGTTATCCATTGTTTTGCTGTTCTTCTTCATCACCGGCATGTCATGGACCGGCATATGGGGCGCTAAATATGTGCAGGCTTGGAGCACATTTCCCAGCGCCAAATTCGATAATGTGCCCTTGTCGGACAAAACTATGGCGACATTAAATGGCGGCGCACTTAAGGAAGTGCCATGGCCTTTGGAGCAGACAAAACTTCCCGCCTCCGGTTCGCAAGCTGGTATCGTTGGCGTTCCTTCGGGCCAGTCGGTCAATCTCAATACGGTGGCAGATTTCGCCAGGACCATCGGGTTTGATGGCCAGTTCCGCGTCAACCTTCCAGATGGCGAAGAGGGCGTCTTCACCGTTTCAGCTGACTCCATGGACGGCGATACCAATAGCCCGTTTGGCGACCATACGGTCCACCTCGACCAATACACCGGCAAGGTTCTGGCCGATATCGGCTTTGCTGACTATAGTCTCGCTGGTAAAAGCATGGCAGCAGGCGTCGCGTTGCACCAAGGCAATCTAGGGCTTTGGAACACGCTGCTCAACACTGTGTTTTGCCTCGGCATTATTTTCCTCAGCGTCTCCGGCGTGGTGATGTGGTGGAAGCGCCGCAATGTCGGCACACTAAGCGCGCCACAATACCCGCGTGATTATCGCATACCGAAGGCCATTCTGGTGATTGGCGTTTTGGTGTGCGTTGTCTTCCCGCTAACGGGTATTGCTGTGGTGATATTTGCGATTATTGATTTCCTGCTGCCGAAGCATGTGAAGGAAGCGGGCGTAGCGGCTTGAATTGAATAGTCATCACCCAACGCCATCGTCATCCTCGGCCACCGGGCCGAGGATCCTGACAGCGCCATGGTATCATGATTGAAACTGGATTTCCTGACTGAGACCGTTCAAAATTTCATGCGCGCTCATTTCCCTACCTGATGAGCCGGATGAAGACCTTCAACCGAGGTCGAAGGCGCGATGATCCGGAGCGAATGTGATACGCAAGGTTAATATAAAGCAGAAGATTAATCGAGGGGTGCCTATTGCAATCCTACGGCTTCGCGACCTAGTGTCTAGCAGAAATTCAATCGATCCCAACTCTCGGGGAGCTTAGGCAATGTACCAACGATCGTTCGCCGTGGTACTCTTCATAGGCCTCCTGCACACCGTCGCCAATGCAGGTGGAGAGCCTAAGTTTCCGTTTGTGGACGGTCGCTGGGATGGCGGCATCGAAATCAGCCCAGAAAGCAAAGGTCTCGATGAGTGTTGGGGCAGCACTAGGCTTAGCGATGCAACCTCATTTACATTAGCAAAACGAGGCGACGGGAGCTGGCATCTGATATTATCAAATCCTTATTGGCGGCTGCCACCTTCCCGTCGGTACGCCATGGTCGCGCTGGTCGATTTCTATCCCCAGCTTCGTATTGTCGCCGAAGCCAAGAGCCAGACGCGCTTGGAGATTGCAAACCTTGACGAGATTTCTCTCTTGGCACTTATCGAGAATGGGCACACGATCACTCTCACGTCCGACGGTTTCAATGAAAAGTATGACCTTGAAGGCAGCGCCAAAGTTATCGAGAGGGTTCG
>JAYTVD010000054.1:0-2256 GCA_043744175.1 Phyllobacteriaceae bacterium | reverse complement strand
CCTTGAAATCAATATCGCGCGCACCAGGATTGCCGTTCAGAAACGGGTCAATGAGAATATGCGCTTTGGCAGTTTCGACACGAAAGGCAGAATGCCCGAGCCACGTAATTTTCATCGTCTCATTCTCCTCGCAACACTGCCTACAGAATGGTAAGCGCGTCGGCTATGACCATAATGACACTTGAAACACTTGCCACAGAAATCAAGGCCGGACGCACAATCGCCGGACTGGACCTTGGTACAACGACCATCGGCTTTGCCGTATCCGATCTTGGTTGGCGATTGGCCAACCCTAAATTGGTGATTGCCCGCACAAAATTTACCAAGGATGCGGCGGAGCTGTTGAAGTCTGCCGAAAAATACGAAGTCGGTGCTTTTGTGATCGGATTGCCGATCAACATGGATGGGTCTGAAGGGCCGAGAGCGCAGGCAACCCGGGCCTTTGTTCGCAATATGGAGCGCCTGTCCAGTATGCCTTTTGTTTTTAAAGATGAGCGGCTGTCAACCGTGGCGGCAGAGCGGGTGTTGATTTCTATGGATGTAAGCAGGGCCAAGCGCGACGAGCGAATCGATGCCGCAGCTGCTGCTTTCATACTTCAGGGGGCGTTGGACAGGTTGGCCAAATTGTCAGCTGACGCGGTTTCAGGCTGAACATTGCGCGACTGCCACCAGTTCTTGATGGCTACGCGCTTGCGCAGTGCATAGATACCGAAGATCAACGCCGTATCGATGACGCAGGCCTTGGCGACCATAGCTGGAATATCTTTCGGAGGAACTCCCAAATAGTAGCCGTAGATATCAAAAACCAACCGGTGCAACTCATCTGACAGGAATGTTGTTCCGAAATTGATGTCGTTCAATGACAGGAAATACCAACCCCAGAAGAACCCAAGTGGCGCGGCCCAGAAAATCAGAAGATAGCGCATGTTATGCCTGCTCCCGGCCAGAGAAGCGGGCCAATTGATTTTGATAGGCGGCTTCTCCCGCCATGTTACGCGCAATGGTGATAGAAGGATGTTCGTCCGCTTCCACATCTTTGGCAATCACAAGCGGCGCTTCCATGCAGGTCGCCGACCAGGAAAGGATCAGCGCAGCAAGATAAACAGTTGAAGCGAGCAATGCAGAAGGGTCTGACTGTACGATTGAGACGGCAGATAGCATCGAAAATACCGTTGCCGCACCACCAAACGCAAATTTTTCAACGTCCTGAGATGCTTCAGGATCTCCGGACCCAATAATCGCTGCCAAAAGCGCCCAAAGAAACAGGGTCGCGGCAAGCATTGCAGCAAGTCCCATCCCGGCTGCAATCAACGGCATTGCGCGCATCGGTCCAGCACCTTCAAATCCGGAAAAGTCCAATGGCAACGAAGTCAGGCGCGCAAACGTGAGAGTTCCAGCAAGCGCGCCAAACGCGTGAAGCATGAAAAAAAGGAACCAATGGCCCAAAATCAAAATTGAAAATACGCGCTTCATCGGTTGACCCTTTTGTTGGACACACCTTGGCCACTAACCCCGCATCCGGCAATGTAAACCATTTGTTAAGGTTAATTTTCTTGATGGATTATCCACAGGCAGGCGAGACGGCCCGCTCAAATATCAGTGTATTGTTTTAAAGCGCGGCGCTCCGCAGACTGCTTGAACTTGCCCTGCCCGAACAACGGGCATATAGCACCCTCTTGCCATGACAGATTTTGACGCGTTTCCGCTCTTCCCGCACAAGCACTTGCTGGGCATCAAAGGCCTGACAAGACTGGATATTGAGCATTTGCTCGACCGCGCTGATGCGGCTGTCCCGTTGTCCCGCCAATCGGATAAGAAGAAACCGAGTTTACGCGGCCGCACGCAGATTAATCTTTTTTTTGAAGCATCTACGCGCACACAAGCCTCTTTCGAACTTGCCGGAAAACGGCTTGGCGCTGATGTCATGAATATGTCGGTGGGCAATTCGTCGGTTAAAAAGGGCGAAACACTCATCGATACAGCCATGACGCTGAACGCGATGCACCCCGACATTCTGATCATTCGTCACGCTTCGGCAGGTGCTGCTGCACTGTTGGCACAAAAAGTATCGTGTTCGGTGGTGAACGCCGGTGACGGTGCGCACGAGCACCCAACACAGGCATTGCTCGATGCCCTGACAATTCGCCGTGCGAAAGGTGATATTTCCGGCCTGACGGTCGCAATTTGCGGCGATGTCCTGCATTCGCGTGTCGCTCGCTCGAATATAATTCTGTTGAACGCGCTTGGTGCACGCGT
>JAYTVD010000053.1:0-28360 GCA_043744175.1 Phyllobacteriaceae bacterium | reverse complement strand
GGATAAGGGGACTAAGAGATGCGCGTTCTGCTGATTGAAGACGACAGTGCAACGGCTCAAAGCATCGAGTTGATGCTGAAATCCGAGAGTTTTAATGTTTACACCACCGATCTTGGGGAAGAGGGTGTGGACTTGGGTAAATTGTACGACTACGACATTATTTTGCTGGATCTAAACCTGCCGGATATGTCTGGTTATGAAGTGTTGCGCACGTTGCGCCTTTCAAAGGTGAAGACACCAATTCTCATTCTCTCCGGCATGGCGGGCATTGAAGATAAGGTACGCGGCCTCGGGTTTGGCGCGGATGATTACATGACCAAGCCATTCCATAAGGATGAATTGGTTGCCCGTATTCACGCCATCGTTCGCCGTTCCAAGGGCCATGCCCAGTCGGTTATCAACACTGGCAATCTGGTGGTTAACTTGGATGCCAAGACTGTTGAAGTCGGCGGTCAGCGCGTTCATCTCACCGGCAAAGAATATCAGATGCTGGAACTCTTGTCGCTTCGCAAGGGAACAACGCTCACCAAGGAAATGTTCCTCAATCACCTTTACGGCGGTATGGATGAGCCTGAATTGAAGATCATCGACGTGTTTATTTGTAAGCTGCGCAAGAAGTTGGATTCTGCATCCGGCGGCGAAGATTACATCGAAACCGTCTGGGGCCGCGGCTATGTGCTGCGGGAGCCAGAACACACAGAATACCGCGAGAGCGCGTAGGAAAATCCACTTTAGTGGTCAACTAGAGCGGTTTCCTTGCGCTTCCGGTGCTCACGTACTTAAGTACGCTCCGCATCTTTACCCCGCCCATTAGTCCCGAGGGACTGGCGGGGACCCCGGGTTCTCAGGAAGCTACCCTACTGGCTCACTAAACTGAATTTTTTAGACAGCGAGTATGAGGAACCCGGTCGTTAGATCGGGTTTTTTGTTGGGCAAAATTGGTCTAACTATTGCCAGGGTAGAGGTTTCAAGCGCTACCGGTAATTACTGAGATAAAGCCTTACCGCCGGAATTAAGATTGCGACCCCGAAGCAGATAGCAGCTAGCCAAGGCTGTAGTTCGTCTCTACACTTGTAAGGTGAAACTACGACATCAAAGCACGGAACTCTATAACTGAGAGGCATCATGAGTCAAAGCATTGCAGTCCTGATCGGCAACACAAGTTATGAAGACTTAGCAAACTTGGACTGCTGCGCAAATGACGTTACGCAGATGCACGAATTACTTTCAGCGACTCGAAAATTCAGTCAAATTGTCGATTTTATAGATAAGCCAGTTTCAACCGTAAAAGATGCGTTGCGACGACTGTCAGAATTAGAGGGTGGTTTCGAAGAGATTTTTCTTTATTTTACAGGTCATGGCCTGTCAAATGCTGACGACTTCTACATGTGCTTCCATGGGTTTAAGGAGTCATCCCCAAACACAACTGGATTGTCACGTGAAGGCGCGTATGAATTAGTTAGACAGTTTGGTGCTGAACTGTCTGTGGTTGTTATCGATGCCTGTGAATCAGGACGCAATCTTATTAAGAACAATGTGACGCCACTCGCGCGACAGCTGAAGTCAGGGTTTACAAATTTTGTTCAGATTTCCTCAAGCACGGAAAGTCAAAGTTCTTTAGCAGGGGAGCAGATTAGCCTCTTCACAAATGAATTCATCAAGGCATGTCTGGAAAAGAAGCAAGGAGTTATTTACTACTCGGATGTCGAAAGTGCGTTGCGGGACGCCTTCAAAGATCACCCTAGCCAAACTCCCTACTTTATACGCCAAGGTACATCGCAGGAGAGACTTTGTAGTGATGCCAGCAATCTAGATAAGTTTAGAAATATTTTTTTTGCTTCACCCAACAATGACAAAGAAATGGCTAACCCTTTAGAACCACAAACGGCAATTGCATTGGCCGAAGCGGCAATCAAGGGAATTGAGGCACGGGTACCAACTAAGGAAAACGCTCAGATATTCATAGATCGGGTGTTCAAAGCCACTTTGGACATTTCCGGTCCTATTCGAGAAGTTGCCGACTTTTTTGACGTTAGGACAGTGAAATACGATGATTTTGCGTATGCGCTAAACAAACGCTCGATCATAAGTCTGTTGGAACGTCGTGGCGGCTCTGACTCTTTTGTGGAAAGTGATGTGGAGCGCAAGAAGCGAAGAAAGCCATTTAGCGATCTGAGCCACATCGCGCTTGGCATTATGGGCACACCTGATGAATACGACGAGAGCTATAATTTGTATAACCGCTGCAAATTAAAGTCTGTACATGTCGGTATCTACTTCGAACCGAAGTACATGGCTCTTAGTAGAGTTTTTTCGGAAATTGTCTTCCTACCCCGTCTAACAGAGTGTTTGATACTGACTTGCAATACAAAAGAACGTCGTTCTGGCTGGGGTTCCTTTAATGAGTATGAAGGTACCAAAGAGTGGAAGTGGTCTCACCATAATTGGTCAGACGACCCTGATATAGTTGCGAGCAAGTACGTGTCTGATCCATATGATTATGTGAAAAAATATGTCCTTTCATTTGGAGAAGAAAAAGGCTGAGGGCTGGCGAAACGTGGGTGTGGTGCTATTCCTAACGCAATTAGCGATTAAAGTGCCAATGCGCAGGTATCCAGTGTCAATGACATCTTTTGGCCAATTGCATTGATTAACCGTTCCTAACTGTTGCCTGTGAACATAACGTTCAGGCTATCAAGCCGCCACTGTTTCCACGACTTGATTCTGAAAACTGGTCAGAAGCGTTTCGCGGGTGAATGGCTTGAGCACATAGCCGGATGCGCCTGCGCGTTTGGCTTTCATGATGCGCACGATGTCGAATTGGCTTGTGCACAAAAGAATTGTTGGCATTTTGGCAGGCGAGCGGCGTTTTACTGTTTCGATAAACTCGATTGCCGTCATATCAGGCAAGGCGTAGTCGAGCATGATGACATCCGGCATACTGCCTCGCATTTTTGCCAGCGCGTCATTGCCGGTTTCAGCTTCCATAATGGCATAGGGAACGCCGGAAAGAATGCGCTTGGCAACTTTGCGAATTACGGCTGAATCTTCAACGATAAGACAGCTTTTCACGGTTTCGCACTCCTAGACCCATCACCCATGTGAGTGACGTTACTAGTTCAAGGTAGTCGCTTTTGGTGAACAGTCTGCCAACGCTTATGGTTAATGGGCCGCTAATTTAGCGAATTAGGCAATATTTATGGCTGAAAATTGGATGTCTTCGGGCGTGGCGACGACGCTGATCTCCATTTTCGACTCGCTGGCCAAAAGCAACGTGTAGTAGGCTTGAATGGAGTGCGCATCAATCGGCTCGGTTGGTGTGCCGGTTGAATGAAGTTCCAAGAATTTTGGTGGAACGCGCAGCATCGTGCCCGAGGTTGTGATGGTAAAACGAGGGCCGGTCTCTAATTCTTCGATTTTGACATTCAGCTTGCCGCCGCGCGGTATTGAGCCGTTGGCAATAATCATCAGGTTAAGCAGCAACTTAACCTTGTTTTTTGGGAGCAGAATACGCGGGCCTTCCCACGTCAGTTCGGCCTTTTCACTTCTCATAAACTGGGTGGCAACTTGCGCTGCCTCGCCGGTATCAATCTGCACACCGGCGGACCCTGCCGCGCCAAAGGCGATGCGGGCAAATTGCAGGCGGGAAGAGGCCGTGCGGGCGCTGGTCTTGATAAGGTTCATCGCGTCTTCGTCTGCGCCGCCTTCTTCCAGCAGTTCGAGGCCGTTATTGATGGCGCCGACGGGCGAAATCACATCATGACAAACTTTGCTGCACAAAAGGGCGGCTAGATCGGCTGCGGTAAGATTGAATTGCATGTGCCTGCTCTTTTGTTCCGAGCGATAGATCGCTCACGTTGGTTTTGGCTTTGTTCGGCATAATGCCATTTGCAGCCGCGAATCATCTAAATTTTCCATTTAGTCGATACATTGCGTTTGCGGTGGCTGCAATAATTTTGGGGTAAGCGGCTAAGGGGCAGATTATCTTAAGTATGGTTCCGTATGTTCACTTGTGTTGAACGCAATAGTTGGGGCGATAGCATGGATTTTATCAAACGTTTGTTTTTGCGAATTGGGTTTATCGCGTTCATCGCCGGGCTCGTGCCCACATCTGTTGCGCTGTTTGATATGGTGACGTGCCACACAACAAACGCACGCATTGAGAAAGTCGGCATAAATCGCTTTGACATCAGCTTTACCAATGAGAGTGGCCAACCAATTACGGCGCTCGTCTATCCAACCCAACTTGGTCTTGATTTCAAAGCTGATAGTGCACACGGGTTTCAGTATTATTATGGGGACACCGCGATAGTCGAAGGCGCTAGTGTCCCTATCCTTTATCGCCATGCGGACGGCGTAAATGAACCGCGGGTTACCCACGCATTCTCGTTAAAGTCAGAGCGGATTGGCATTGTCGCTAGCTGTTTTGGGTTTATCTTATTGGTGATTCAGGCGATTTTGTAAGACAGTATTTTCTAGTTGCCCAGATTTCTGCCGCCCTAATACGGTCATTTTGTATTTTTAAGGTTAGGGCAAGGAATCGAGACTATGGTCGGTTCTCACTTGGGTTAGTGAAGCGGACATTAGATTTGCGCGCGCCCGACAGGAACGTTAATCGGCTGGCTTGAAACCACAGAACAATTGTTGAGGTTGCTATGCCGTCTATCACCACGTTGCGCATGTTCATTTTGTCGCTAGTTATGGCGCTTTCCACGTTGGTCGTGCCTGCGAGGGCTGAAAACGGCTATACGATGCAGGAAATTGTCGATTCCGGGAATAATTTTTTCGGGTCAACATCCGGCGGTCTGGCGACAGTCATTGAAAAGATTTTCTCAAGCTACGGCCTGCCGAACGGCTATATCTTAGGCCAAGAAGGCAGCGGCGCCTTTGTTGGCGGGCTAACTTATGGCGAGGGCACGCTTTATACCAAGAACGCCGGTGACCATAAGCTCTATTGGCAGGGTCCATCCATCGGTTGGGATTTTGGCGGCTCGGGTGATCGCACCATGATGCTGGTGTATAATTTGGGTGATGTTTCGCAAATGGAAACTCGTTTTGGCGGTGTTTCGGGGTCAGCTTACTTTCTTGCCGGTGTCGGCTTTCATGTGTTGAAACGTGGTGATGTGTTACTTGTGCCGGTGCATACAGGTGTTGGCGCACGGTTGGGCGTCAATGTTGGCTACCTCAAAGTAACGCAGCAACCAACTTGGAACCCATTTTAAGCGCGTTCAATGGCTTGTTGTTGATGCTGAATATGAAATTCTGATGCCCGCATGTGCTAAATATGTGGGCATTTTTGCCAGTGATAACCAACAATTGAATCAGGGATTTCAATAGACGCAGTAACGTGGCAAAATAGGCCAGCCAAAAATAGGCCGCATTTGGGAATTTCGCCTTGGTACAGTCAGTTCTTTTGTTTGCTCTCGGGTTTTTGGCCGCCGCGTTCTTGGCGTTCTTGTTCGCGCCTGCCATTTGGCAGCGGGCTGTGCATTTGACCAAAAAACGCATTGAAGCCTCTGTTCCGCTGACGCTCAATGAAGTGCAGGCCGACAAGGACCAGCAGCGTGCGGAGTTTGCGCTTTCGACACGTAAGCTCGAAATCAATGTAAAATCGCTCAAAGAAAAGGTTACGACGCAGCAGATCGAGGTGACGCGGGTCAATCAAGAACTGGCATTGATGGCCAAGGAGCGCGAGCAGCTTAACAAGACGATTGATGAGTTGCAGTCGCAAGCCGGCGATATGAATGCGACCTTGCAGCAGCGGGCCATTGAAGTGGCAACGCTGGAGACCAAACGTTCCGAACTGGAATTGTTGATAGAAGCGCGGCTGCGTGATGTGGAAGAGCGTGAACATGCAATTCGCAATCTGACCATCGAAGCGGATAGCAGGCGCATTGAGTTGGCCGCGCAATCTACCGCCAAAGAGCAACTTGCTGGGCAGGTGACTGAAATTCGGCAGGTGCGGCACACGGTTGAGCAAAAGCTGCGCTCGACTGCTAATGAGCTTCGCTCCGCGCAAGAGGCCGCACGGGCTGACCGGCGCAAAATTGCTGACTTAGAGAAAAAGCACGATCGTTTAGTGGCGCAATTGACGGACCGCGAAGAAAAGCTGGAACGGCGTGAACGCGAATTGGTGCGCTTCCGTGATAGCTCGAAGCAATTGGCGGCTGAACGTACTGATTTCGAGAAAAAGCTGAACGTCACTGAGCGGCAGCGGGCGAGCCTTGAAAATCAGAATTCAGGACTGTCTGAGCGCGTTGGCAAAATGGCGACGATTGCCAACATTGGCGGGATTGAGAAAACCATGAAGAAAAACGAAGAAGAGCGTGCGCAGCTCGCCGCGCAAGTGGTGCAGCTTACATCCGATAAGAAGGCGCTGGAGCGGCAGCTCGCGCTGATTGCGGCCAATTTGAATGGCACTTCCGATACCAAACTCTCGGAACCAGCGCTGCGCGAACAAATGCATGACATAACGGCGAAATTCGTGGCTATGTCTGCCGAGATTGAGGGCAAGGCCTCGCCCATTCCGGCGCTGCTGGAAGCCAAAGCTGCCAATGTTCAAGCGGCAAGTGACGCAGACGGTGATGTGCCGGTGAGCCTTGCTAATCGCATCAAGGCCTTGCAGCAGGCGGCCCGCCGGAACTAACTTTTGCCGAACTTGCTGGCATGAAACAGGGCGATGCCCGATGCCGTGGCGACATTCAAACTATCAAAAGTGGATGACATGGGGATGGCCCATGTTTCGAGCCGCTGCATAATCGAGACGGGAAGGCCGTGTCCCTCGCTGCCGAGCAACAATGCGCGGCGACCACCAAACTTCATGCTGGAGACCGGCTTTTGTCCCTGAGGTGATAGGGCCGCCACGCCAAAGCCTTGGCTTTCCAGCGCTGCCAGGATGGCGCTGAGTGCACCACCGCGAAAGAATGGCACTTTGAGCGCCGCCCCAACGGATACACGCACAGACTTGCGATAGAGTGGATCGCAACATGTCTCATCCAATATGACTGCGTCTGCTTCGAAAGCAGCGGCATTGCGGAAGATGGAGCCGACATTGTCGTGGTTGGAAATATCTGACAGCACAACAACAAGAGCATCCGGGCCCAGCGTACCGACGAAGCTGTCGAGCGCGGGCTGTGCTCGTGCCTTACCAATCGCCAGAACGCCGCGATGGACGTGGAAGCCAGCAATCTGGCTGAGCACATCTTCGCTGGCGACATAGACGGGCAGGGTTGCTGGTGCGCCCTCAAGCAATGCTGATATGCCTGCAAGCCGGTTTTCGGACACCAAAATGGATTCAGTCTCAAAGCGCTGTGCGTTCAAAAGCACTGAAATGACGACTTTGCCTTCGGCGATAAAGCGACCCTCACGGCCAACCATGTCCCTCTCGCGAATATCGCGATAGGCATGGAGACGGGAATCTGACGGATTGTCTATGGAAATAAGCATTCGACTTTGTATCGCCAAATGCTCAATATTCCTATCTCAGCGTGGTTATTTAAGCCGCGGTCGGAACTGAAAAGAGGGAATCCACGACAGCCATCGCTTCTTTGGACTGCGATTTGTAATAAATTGTCTGGCCATCGCGTCTGGTTTGCACCAGCCCTAGGGCTCGCAATTTGGCTAAATGTTGTGACAGCGCTGACTGGCTCAGCTTAACTTGGGCGGCCAAAGTGTTGACTGATTTTTCGCCCTCGAAGAGGTAGCTCATAATCATCAAACGTTTTTCATTCGCCAGTGCACCAAGCAGTTTTACCGCAGGGCCAGTTTTGAGAGACACTTCTTCTGGCGACATCGTTTGCCCTTCCGTCCTACCCCAAATTAATTAACGTGGAAACTATCCATTCCCAATATGAAACATACTGTAACGATGCAATTACGAATGAAAAGCTAATATTTGTAAAAAACCCGATAGTGGTGTGAACAGAGTGTCCACTAATTATTGACAAATTATTAGCGACTGCTAAGCCATTGAATCTGCTTGATTAGCAATGCCTTTTCGAGGTTTTTGTCGTCAAACCATAGCCGAATTGAGGCCTCACGGGCCATTAAATCGAGACCTTCCTTATCGATACCCACGACGGTCCATTTGGCTCTTTCTGCCGGAAATTCCCGTTTGCCGATTGATGTCACCAACGACTAATGACCACGGTTGATTTCGCTAATTAGAGTTTTCTCGTGATGATTCGCGCTTGGAGATGTGAGCAGGTCATCCGCGTTAAGAACAAATGCCTTGCCGAAGCCGCCATTGAGGTTGGCACCTAATGGTTGGAGGCGCACAAATGAGAAGTCTCCAAAGCCGACGTAGAGATTAGCTTTGGGCTGGCGCCGCAGATAGCGATCTTGAATTTGGCTGGTTTCGGGGTCGCTGTGGTTCAGCCATTGCGCTTTACATATCACGGTGATGCGGGGATGGGCGACCGGATCGCCCTTGCCGGGTTCGCCCAACAGTAGCGAGCAGCGATTATCGGCTTGCAGCGCTTTTGAATGTGTGGACAGGCTGGAGATTAAGATGATCGGTGCGCCAGCGCTATCGGTTGCCACGGCGACACGACTGGCAAGTGGAAATCCGGTCGCCGGGTCAAGCACTGCCAAGGCGCCAAAGGTGGCCGTGCGGATGAGCGTCTTGGCGAGCCTTATGGCTTCCGGCGAAGTTTCGCGGATTGGATTAATTTTCTCCGGCTCGCTCTGATCTTGCGACATGTTGGCCTTTTAATATTTCATGTCACCATGTTATCGGGCTTGCATGAGGTTTGCCAAGTGACCAGTTAGTTGCTTGTGGGTTTGATATTGGAATGAAACAAATGACTGACGTTACGCAGCACACTGTGCTTGAGGCTCTAAAAAGCGTTGCCGGACCGGATGGCAAGGGCGATATCGTTTCGCTGGGGCTAGTGTCCGGCATTTTTGTGGCCAATGGCAAGGTGTTCTTTTCAGTGACAGTGCCTGCCGAGCGGGCGCAAGAGTTGGAATCGCTGCGCGTGGCTGCTGAAAAAGTGGTGCGGGCCATTCCAGGTGTGCAAAGCGCGGTTGCTGCGCTGACGGCCGAGAAGAAGGCAAGTGCGGGAGCGCCCGCCAAACCTGCTGCGCCGCACGCGCATGGCCGCGCGCCTGCGCGTCAAGGCGTTCCGGGGGTTGGCGCGATTATCGCGGTGGCTTCGGGCAAGGGCGGCGTTGGTAAGTCCACGACAGCGGTAAATCTCGCGCTGGCGCTGAAGGCTAATGGCTTGCGCGTTGGCATTTTGGACGCCGATATTTACGGACCTTCCATGCCGCGGCTCTTAGGCATTAAAGGCCGTCCGCAAACTGTGGACGGGCGTATTCTCCAGCCAATGGAAAATTACGGCATCAAGGCGATGTCGATGGGCTTCTTGGTGGATGAAGAAACGCCGATGATCTGGCGCGGGCCGATGGTGATGTCGGCGCTGACGCAGATGTTGCGCGAGGTGAACTGGGGCGATCTGGATATTATGGTGGTGGATATGCCCCCCGGCACCGGCGATGCGCAGCTGACCATGGCGCAGCAAGTGCCGCTGGCAGGCGCGGTGATTGTTTCCACACCGCAGGATTTGGCGCTGATTGATGCGCGCAAAGGTATTGGCATGTTCCGCAAGGTGGATGTGCCATTGCTCGGCATTGTCGAAAACATGAGCTATTTCATCGCGCCGGATACGGGCAATCGCTATGATATTTTCGGCCACGGCGGGGCGCAGGCGGAAGCCATTCGCATTGGTGTGCCGTTCCTCGGTGAAGTGCCCTTGGATATGGCGCTGCGGGAAAACTCGGACAATGGAACGCCTCTGGTGGCAACGCAGCCGGACGGTCCGCACGCGAAAATCTATCGCGATATTGCCACCAAGGTTTGGGCTGGTGTGCTGGCGGGCAAGGCGGACGGTAAGGCGATGCCGTCAATTGTGTTTGAATGAGTTGGCGTTGTCGTGGTTTGCGCTATAGTACCGCAACTGATTTGAGGTTTGCATGAGCGACGCCACGACAATTACCGATCCCGCTGCCATGTTCGCACAAGCCAAGGCGGCAAGCGAACTGATGAAATCGCTTTCCAACGAAACGAGGCTGATGATCTTGTGTCTGCTGTCGAGCGGCGAATCCAGTGTATCTCAATTGGAAGAAAAGCTACAAATTCCGCAGGCCTCGCTCAGCCAGCAATTGGCTCGGCTACGCATTGAGCGTTTAGTGAAAACACGGCGCGATGGCCGGATGATTTATTATTCGATTGCCGACGAGCGGGTTTCGTCCGTCGTCAGCAATCTGTATGGGCTATACTGCAAAATATAAGCGCCTAGTGCTGCAAAGCCGCCTGATACAAATTCGCGGCGCGCATTCCCGATTTGCAATAGCCAAGCACCATGCCCTTTGATGAAGTGATGGCGGCTTTCATTTGATGGACCATTTCATGGGTGAGGCCGCCGCCGACAGGAATGTAGTGAAACGATAGTCCGGCTTTTTCAGCCGCCGCCTTCACCACATCATGGTTTGTCTGGCCCCAGCCTTCATTATCCGGACGGTTGCAGATGACTGTCGTGAAGCCCGCGGCGGTGATTTCGGGGATGTTAGCCAGTTCGACTTGGCCGGTAACATGGAAATCATTGCTAATTTTTGTGGTCTTCATAACAGTCCTCTGATGATGGTTTAGGGTTTAGCGAAAACGTTTTGGCCATGTTTCATGGCGCGGCCGAGCATGAGGCCGACCAGCATGGAGCCGACAAAGGCCAGTGTTCCTGTGCCGCCAAAGCCGATCGCCGGTATAGCGCCGCCGGGGCAAAAGCCGGATATACCCCAACCAACGCCAAACACGATGGAGCCGCCAATGAGGGAGGCATCAATGGTGCGCTTGGTGGGCAAGGAAAATTTTGGCTCGTAGAGTGGCTTGGCATTCATGCCAAATACGAGGCGGTAGCCGATGAAAGTGGTGACAAGTGCGCTGACCATGACGACGAGAAGGCTTGGATCAAATGTGCCGAACGGATCGAAAAAGTTGATGACTTTGGATGGATTGGCCATGCCGGAAAGGGCAATGCCGAGGCCAAATACCAGACCTGCAAAAAGTGCGGTGAGGTTCTTCATGATTGAACTCCTACATGGCGCATGATGTAGACGGTCACGAACGTGACGATCATGAATGTGATGGTGGCGACGATGGAGCGCGGCGATAGGCGGGCCATGCCGCATACTCCGTGACCCGAAGTACAGCCGCCGCCATAGGTGACGCCGACGCCGACGATCAATCCGCCAATTAGCAACGTTTTGGTCGAGACGGGAATACCAAATTCGATGGTGTTACCAAGCGCTATCCAAATCAGCGGCGAGACAATTGCGCCGAGTGTGAAAGCGGCGCGCCATAGCCAGTCGCTTTCAAAGGGTGGCAGTATGCCAGCCAAAATGCCGGTCATTCCGGCGATACGGCCATTGAGCCACATTAAAAGAACGGCGGAGACGCCGATAAGTATGCCACCAACCAGCGACAAAAGGGGGGTGAATTGCGTTACCATGTTTGAACCTTGCGCGTACTTAAGTAGTCCCGCCTTCTTATAGGCTGGGCTTAATGCAACAAGTGCAAATTGGCGGCGCATAGCCAAGGTAATCGAATCCCGCTTTTGATATTTGCCGATGCAAATAGTCTCTCAACGCCCGACGCGACGCAAAAAGTGCGTTGGCATAGCAATCAATATGAATATATGAATATGATTGATTGAATGGTCAAGCAGATTTTTGAAACTGCGTCAGTTAGATCCAGCCGCCATCGACGGTGAATTCTTGGCCCGAGCAAAAGCGACTGTCATCCGCGCCAAGGAACAGCACCATGTTAGCAACGTCCTCCGGCTGCACCAGGCCGCGCAAGGCTTGCACTTCATCGAGCATTTTTTGACTGTCTTCGTTAAACCACAGTTCCTTCTGGCGCTTGGTCATGGTCCAGCCGGGATAGACCGTGTTGACACGGATATTATTGCGGCCAAGCTCCATCATAAACGAGCGCGTAAGGCCGTGGATGGCGGCCTTTGCCGTGGTATAGGCGGGCAGGGTTCCCATTTTTAACTTCCACGACGTGGAGGAAAAATTGATGATGGAGCCGGCATTTTTGGCAATCATATCCGGCGCGACGGCTTGGATGGCGAAGAACATATGGCGCAAGTTAACCGCCATGCGTTCGTCCCAATAGTCCGGTGTCATGTCTTGCCACGCGTGGCGTTGGTCATGCGCGGCGTTGTTGACCAGAATATCGGCAGCGCCGAGTGTGGATTTCAGCGTGCCGAGCGCGGATTTAAGCGAGGCGATGTCGCGCAGGTCGCAGGTGACGGCGCTGGCCTTTTGACCCGATGCCAAGAGCCTTGCCTCAAGGGCTTTGGCCGCGCTTTCGTCAATATCCAAAATGCCAACGTTGGCACCTTGCGCGGCAAAGCCCGTTGATATGGCTTCGCCAATGCCGCCAGCGCCGCCCGTGACATAGACAACTTTGTTTTTGAGACTTGGATAGATGGCTGGCTGCATGGTGCGCTCATATGTTTGGCTGACTCGATTTTGCACTTGTTTGGACCCTAGCGGGCAAAAAAAGCAAATGAATCCAGTTTGGTCTCATTACTAACGCAGCGGCACATGCTGTCAATTTAACCAACTTGCTGTCAATTTGACCGATTGGTTGAAAATTATTGTTTGCAACTGATTAACCTCTTGCCAAGCCTCAATAAAGAGTTTTCGATAAGCCCAGTCCGGAGGGAGGTAGCTCCGCACATAGGTTCCATAACGAAAGGCAAACAAATGTCGGGAACATTCAAAACACTTTTAGCAGCAACGGCGATGATGTCAGTAATGGCATCTGGCGCGTGGGCTAAAACTCTAGTCTATTGCTCTGAAGGCTCGCCGGAAAACTTCACGCCGTCGATCAACACAACCGGCACCAGCTTGGATGCTGCGCGTCCGGTTTATAACCGCTTGGTGCAATTTACACCGGGCACGACTGACCCGGCACCGGCACTGGCTGAGAGCTATACAGTATCCGACGATGGCCTGACCATTACATTCAAGCTGCGCGCAGGCGTAAAATGGCATTCGGGTGTGAATGGTTTCACACCAACACGCGATTTAACGGCTGAAGATGTGATCTGGTCGTTTGAGCGTATGTCCAAGCCTGACCATCCTTATGCGAAGGTTTCTGCCGGTGCTTATGATTATTTCAACGACATGGGTATGCCAGACCTTTTAGCATCCGTCGAAAAAGGCGCTGATGATCTCACTGTCGTGATGAAGCTGAAAGAGCCAAACGCGCCTATCATCGCCAACTTGGCAATGGACTTTGCGACTATTCAGTCGGCTGAATATGCTAAGTTCTTGATGGACAAGGGCACGCCTGAACAGTTCGACCAAATTCCGGTTGGAACAGGTTCGTTCTCGTTTGTTGATTACCAAAAAGACGCGGTTATTCGTTACAAGGCGTTTGATGGCTGGGCAGGCAAACCAAAGGTTGATGATTTGGTGTTTGCGATTACGCCAGATCCGACAGCGCGCTACGCCAAGCTGAAGGCAAACGAATGCCAGATCATGATTGCGCCAAATCCTGCTGATTTGCCGGATATGAAGGCCAATGCTGATATAAACGTGATGGAGCAGGCTGGCCTCAATATCGGCTACTTGTCGATGAACACATTGAAGCCGCCGTTTGATAAGGTTGAGGTTCGCCAAGCTGTGGCTATGGCAATCGATAAGGCGTCCATCCTGAAGGAAGTGTATCAGGGTGCCGGGCAGAACGCTAAGAACCCTATCCCGCCGACAATGTGGTCATATGACGACAGCACGGTTGATTATGCTTACGATCCTGCCAAGGCTAAGGAAATGCTGACGGCAGCCGGTGTGACCAGCCTCGAAACTGACCTGTGGTATATGCCGGTGCAGCGCCCGTACAATCCAAACGGTAAGCGTATGGCAGAAATGATGCAGGCGGATTTGGCTAAGGTTGGCATCAATGCCAAGCTCGTGTCCTACGAATGGGGTGAATACCGCAAGCGCCTGCAGGCTGGTGAGCACATGATGGGCTTGCTTGGTTGGACCGGTGACAATGGCGATCCTGATAACTTCTTCTTCCTTGCCGGTTGTGACAAGGATGGCAAGCCGGCTGGACAGAACCTGTCCAAATGGTGTGACGCCAAATTCAACGAAGATATGATGAAGGCCCGTACGTTGACCGACAAAGCCGAGCGCACCAAGCTCTATGTCGAAATGCAGAAAATCCACCACGACAATGTGGCGTGGATGGATATTGCGCATTCGACAGTGTTTGAGCCAATGCGCAAATCCGTGTCCGGCTATAAGGTGTCACCACTGGGAGCTCATGAGTTCCAAAACGTGGATATTGCCGAATAATACCCGCAAAATTGAGGGCAGGAGCAATCCTGCCCTTATTCCATTGAAGCGGGGGAACTATGTTTAGATTTCTGCTCAAACGTTTGGCCTTAACGGTTCCGACCTTTATTGCGCTGATGTTTATAACCTTCACTATGATACGGCTCGTGCCCGGAGACCCGATAGAGGTCCGGCGCGGAGAGCGTGGTATTGATCCTGCACGGCTGGAACTACTGCGCCATGAAATGGGGCTGGACCAGCCGGTTTGGAAGCAATTTCTCGACTACGTGAACCATATTTTGCACGGCGATTTTGGTGTGTCGCTGGTTTCAAAGACACCGATTACAGAAGAATTTGCCAAGCTGTTCCCCGCTACGCTGGAACTAACCTTGTGCGCTATGATTTTGGCGACGGTTTTAGGCGTTGCAGCAGGTGTGTTCGCGGCCTCGCGGCGCGGTTCTTTTTACGATCAAGCGCTGATGGGCGCTGCGTTAACGGGCTATTCCATGCCGATTTTCTGGTGGGGGCTGATGCTGATCCTGCTGATGTCCAACACGCTCGGCCTGACTCCCGTTTCGGGGCGGGTGGATCTCATCAAATATTACTACCAGCCGGTGACGGGTTTTGCGCTGTTTGACTCGCTGTGGTCGGGCCAAAAGGGGGCTTTCTGGGATGCAGTGCGGCATTTAATATTGCCGTCTATTGTGCTGGCAACGGTACCGCTGGCGGTGATTGCGCGTATGACGCGCTCATCCATGTTGGAGGTTTTAGAAGAGGATTATGTACGAACCGCGCGTGCCAAAGGCCTTTCGCCGCGCCGCGTTATTGGCATTCACGCGCTACGCAATGCGCTTATTCCGGTGGTGACAGTGATCGGTTTGCAAGTGGGCACGCTTTTGGCGGGGGCAGTTTTGACCGAGTATATTTTCTCGTGGCCGGGCATTGGGCATTGGCTCATTGAGTCCATCGGGCGGCGGGATTATCCGGCGCTGCAAGGCGGCATTATGCTCATCGCTATGATTGTCATTGTCGTCAATGTGCTCATCGACATGCTTTATGGCCTCATCAATCCGAGGATTCGTCATGGCAACTGATACGCTTAAAGGCGCCCACGAAGTCTCGCAGCCAGAGGGACCGCTTGCCTCATTCTGGCGTTATTTCCGCGAAAATCGTGGCGCGGTTTTCGGTATGTGGGTGCTTATTTTTATCGTGCTCGTGGCGATATTCGCGCCACTTATTGCCCCCTATGATCCGCTGGAACAGTTCCGCGGTTTTTCCAAGCTGCCGCCGCGCTGGTTTGCCAATGGTGACCCGCGCTTTCTCTTGGGCACCGATGCTGTCGGGCGGGATATGCTGTCACGACTAATGTATGGCGCGCGCATTTCTTTGTTTATTGGCGTTTCCGTGATGACAGTCTCGATGGTTGTTGGTGTGGCGCTTGGTCTGACAACAGCATGGTTCGGTGGTATTTTTGATGTCATTGTCGTTCGCATCATGGATTTGATTGTTTCCATTCCGAGTTTGGTTTTGGCTATTTTGATTATGGCGGTTTTAGAGCCGAGCCTGACCAATACGATTATCGCTGTGACGATCATTTATCTGCCGCGCTATGTGCGGTTGGTGCGGGCATCGGCGCAGGGCGAACTGCAAAAAGACTATGTGATTGCAGCGAAAGTTTCCGGTGTCGGGCCGTTCCGCCTCATGACGAAAACAGTGTTTCCCAATTGTGCCGCGCCGCTCATCGTGCAAGGCGCATTGGGTATTTCAGATGGTATTTTGGAAGCGTCTGGTCTGGGCTTTCTCGGTCTTGGGGCGCAGCCGCCGATGCCGGAATGGGGTGCAATGCTGGCAGATAGTCGCGAGTTCATCTCGGCTGCGCCTTGGATTATGATGATGCCGGGGCTGGCGATTTTAATCACCGTGCTGTGCATCAATCTGGTTGGCGACGGGTTACGCGATGCGCTTGATCCAAAGCTGAAGCGGAGTTGAGCGTTATGTCATTGCTCGAACTCAAGAATCTCACTGTTACCTTCGCCACCTCGTCCGGTCCGTTTAAGGCCGTGGACGGCGTTGATCTGAACGTTGACCCCGGAGAAGTGGTGGCCATAGTTGGCGAAAGCGGTTCTGGCAAATCTGTGGCCATGCTGGCGGTGATGGGCCTATTACCGCGCACGGCGACGGTGACCGCTGACGTTATGCAATTTGGCGGGCATGATTTGCTTACTATCGATGCGGCAGACAAACGCAAAATTATTGGCCGCGAAATGGCAATGATTTTTCAGGAGCCCATATCGAGCCTGAACCCTTGCTTTACTGTAGAGTATCAGATCGGGGAGACGCTTAAAACGCATTTGGGGCTGGATAAGGCCGCGCGGCGCAAGAAGATCATTTCGTTGTTAGAGCAGGTGGGTATTCCTGAACCGGAGCGGCGGTTGTCAGCCTATCCGCATCAGCTTTCCGGCGGCATGAGCCAGCGTGTGATGATTGCGATGGCGATTGCGTGCGGCCCGAAGATGTTGATTGCCGACGAGCCGACGACGGCGCTGGATGTGACCATCCAGGCGCAGATATTGGATCTGTTGGTGGAGCTGCGCCAAGCGACGGGCATGGGGTTGGTACTGATCACCCATGATATGGGCGTGGTTGCGGAAACGGCAGAGCGCGTGGTTGTGCAATATGCCGGGCAGCAAATAGAGCGACAAAGCGTGCTGGAACTCTTCAAGCATCCGCGCCATCCTTATACGGCGGCGCTTCTGGCAGCACTGCCGGACAATGCCAAGGGCGGGCGGCTACCATCCATTCCAGGCATGGTGCCGGGACTGTTGGATCGACCCAAGGGCTGCCTGTTTAATCCGCGTTGCATCAAGGCCAATGACACTTGCCGGGAAATTGTGCCGCCTCGGCAAGATGCTAAGTTGGGCGAGGCGCTGTGCCATTATCCTGTAACATATGCGGGAGAGGGCGCATGAGCGTGATCTTAGAAGCCACGGATTTGACGCGCTACTACAATGTGAAGCGCGGGATGCTTTCCAAGCCATTGTCATTAAAGGCATTGGCAGGCGCGACGTTTTCGGTGGAAGCGGGCAAGACATTGGCAGTGGTGGGCGAAAGCGGCTGCGGCAAGTCAACACTCGCGCGTGTCTTGACCATGATTGAGACCGAGACATCCGGCTCACTTTCCATTGATGGGCACAAGGTGAATGGCGCGAGCAAAGAAGAGCTAAAAGCGCTGCGGTCATCGGTGCAAATTGTGTTTCAAAATCCCTACTCTTCGCTCAATCCACGCCAGCGCGTTGGCGCGATAATTGAAGAGCCGCTGATCGTTAACACCACGCTTTCGCAAGCTGAGCGGGAAGCTAAAGTGAAAGAGATGATGGCGCAGGTCGGGCTTCGGCCTGAGCATTATCAGCGCTATCCACATATGTTTTCCGGCGGACAGCGCCAGCGTATTGCTATCGCCCGCGCACTGATTTTGAACCCAAAAGTGCTTGTGCTTGATGAGCCGGTTTCAGCGCTGGATATTTCTATTCAGGCTCAGGTGCTGAACCTGCTCGCAGATCTGCAAGAGCGGCTGAATCTAACTTATGTTTTCATCAGCCATGATCTGGCCGTGGTGCGCCATGTGGCTGATACGGTGATGATTATGTATTTGGGCAAGCCTGTCGAAATTGCATCGGTGGAGCAAGTTTTCTGCTCTCCGCAGCATCCGTATACGAAAGCGCTGTTATCGGTCACGCCGATTGCAGACCCGACGAAGCGCGGCAATCGCATCAAGCTGGTTGGCGAGTTGCCATCGCCGTTCAACCCGCCGCAGGGCTGTGCGTTTAATCCGCGTTGCTCTTACGCGCGCGATGTATGTCGTCAGGTGTCGCCTGGCATGATTAAGTCAGCGGTGGCGGAAGTTGCTTGCCACGGCGTGGCCGAGGGCTGGGTTACTTAAACCCCGGCGCCGAAGCGCCGGAGTTTGGTTTGCGTTTATACGATTGTAAGCGTGACATCGACATTGCCGCGTGTGGCATTGGAGTAGGGGCATACTTGATGGGCGGCGTGAATAAGGCGCTCTGCGTCTGCGCGATCAACGCCGGGCAGGGAGATTTTGAGCTCCACTTCGATGCCGAAGCCAACATCCAAGGTGCCAAAGCCGACAACGCCGTTGATTTCAGCGTCAGCTGGAACGCTGATTTTTTCGCGTCCGCTGACGGCCTTCATAGCGCCGAGGAAACAGGCGGAATAGCCAGCGGCGAACAATTGCTCTGGGTTCGTGCCAACGCCGCCTGCGCCGCCCATTTCCTTCGGGGTGGTCAAGCTTACATCTAATACGCCGTCCGAAGACACGGCACGGCCAACGCGGCCCCCGCTGGCTTTGGCATAGGCTTTGTAGAGAACTTTATTGAGCGACATGATGGTTCCAATCTTGAATTTCGCGGGGCAAGTTTCGTTTTGAAAGTTGCATTGTGCACAATTAAATTGTAATCAAGTTGATGTCAATTAAATTGTGCGCTATAGAAAATAAAGGCGACGGGCGTAAACGGGATGGCTGACATGGGAAACATTGCGGATGAGGTTTTACGACTGGAAAACCAGCTGTGTTTTGCTGTGCATTCGGCGGCCCATGCGTTCGCGCGGGCCTATAAGCCATTGCTCGACCCGCTGGATTTGACCTATCCGCAATATTTGGTGATGTTGCGCCTTTGGGAGCAGGACGGGCAGACTGTTTCGGAACTAGGCACACCGTTGTTTCTGGACAGTGGCACGTTGACGCCTTTGTTAAAGCGTATGGAAAAGGCCGGGCTTGTATCACGCAATCGGGACAAGAATGACGAGCGGCAGGTGCATGTGGTGCTAACGGAAAAGGGCGATGCACTCAGGGCGAAGGCTCGTGGGTTTCCACAGGAGATGGGCTGCTTGACCGGACTGGATGAAGCGCAGGCACTGTCATTGCGAAAAGCGCTGACAGATATAGGTGCGAGCTTACGGGGTTAGACGTTAGCTCTTATATTTATACTGAGTCGGGCAATAAGCGCGGGTGGCATCTGGCGAGGTGCGCTGCTGGTGCTTTGTGGCGCGGCCATGGACGCGCTTTCGCCACAGCCGGAACGAGCTTGGCTTAAGGTTGGCACGCATCAAAAGGATTACCGCAGCCTCGTTAAAGCCAAACCCATGCTCAATCGCATCAAATGGCGTGCGATCCTCCCACGCCATTTCAATGATGCGCGAGAGATCAGCGGGAGCGAGCGACGTATTTGGAGTTGTTGTCACTGTGGTTTCACATATGATTTAGAATGATTGAGAGCACTGAAACTGGCGCACGACGTTGAAAAGTCAATTTCAATAGTGATAACGGCATTGGGCAATCATCAGAGTGTCATCGGTGAATATATAGACCAACCGGTGTTCTTGGTCGATCCGCCTAGACCACCAGCCCTTCAAGTCGCCACGCAATGGCTCAGGTTTTCCGATGCCGGAAAAAGGGGTGCGACAGCATTCTTTTATCAAAGCATTCGGGCGTAGCAACAGCTTTGGATCATTCTGTTGCCGGTGAAGATAGTTTGCCCATGCTGATTGAATGAAAACAAATTCACTCAATCAATGTCTCTTCGACACCATTGCCCGCTTCAAGTTCTGCGATGCTTTTGAGGAGGCGTGTCGCATTTGCAGGGGATTTCAACAGATAGTTTGTTTCCTGCCAGGAAGCGAAATCCTCCAAGGACATCAAGACCGCAGACGGCTTGCCGCCATCGCGGGTGATGATGATCGGCTCGTGATCACCATTGACGCTGTCAATTTCGGCAGCGAGGTTTTTGTGGAGATTGGTAAGGATGTGGTGCCCATGCAGATGATGTACATGTTTAGGTACACTGTGCAAGATAGTCATGCTTTACCGAGTAGGAACTGGCCATGTGGATTGTCCTGAACTATCAACCAATGTCCGCCTGCTTGTTTGCGAAGTACAGCAATTGATAGGCCGCTCTGTTCAATCATCGTTCCATCAGGAAGTTGCCCCGTCATGGACCAAGGTGAGATGTGAGTAGCGATATCACCCGTTACGCAAATTTCATGGTCACCAAACGTGTATTTTGGAGCAATTGCAGCTGCCTGAGTGAAAATCATTCGGAAAGTGTCTTTGCCTGTAACCGGTTTTTGTGGCTCGAACATCACTGCCGCATCTTGTTCATACGAAGCGAGCACACCATCAATGTCGCTGGATTGAAATGCTGCAACCATTTGCTCGATTGTACTCAGCACGTTCAATTGTTCAGTACTAAAATTCGATTCCATGTTCCATCTCTCTGCGTCATAAGTTTAAGTTTGCGATAGCACTATGATAATCACTTGCATATTGCAAGTAAAATTGGTAGTTTCTGACATGAAAGAAACAAGACACAGGTCAACTTGTTCCATCGCGTTCGGGCTGGACATTTTGGGCGACAAATGGTCCCTCATTATCGTGAGAGATTTGGCACTGCGGGGAAAAAGTTCCTACGGTGACTTTCTCAAGTCCGAGGAAAAAATTGCCACGAATATTTTGGCAAGCCGACTTTTGTTGCTGGAAAATAATGGCATCATCCGAAAATCGGTTGACTTTGCCGATAGACGAAAAGAGCGCTATGCGCTCACAGAAAAGGGCATTGCCCTATTGCCGGTTTTATTGGAACTTTTAATCTGGGGCAGTGCCTATTTCACTGAGAGCGAGTCGCCAAAATGGCTTGTCGCCGAGGCCAAAAAAGATCGAGATGCCTTGGTCAAAGTGATTGAATCAAATATCGGTGAGGGCAAGGCTTTGCTGCCTGCGAGTTGAAGAATACTTCCGACATACTACCTTCAGCTTTCCCGCCTCAAAACCGCTTGCAGCAAGTCCCTGATCCCTATCGACCCGACAAACTTTGACGTCTCATCAAAAAGCGCCACTGGTGCAGTTTGGCTTTTGTGCATGGCTAGCATGACTGTGCGCAGATTTGTTCCCGGTGTGGCCCAGAAAACCGGATTGGATGAGCCGGTGAATTCATTTTCGACTTCCGCGCAGGACACCCATTGTGACTTCTTGCCGTTGGATTCCGCGTCGATTACGTGGCCGCTATTGTCTAGTTTGAAGCGGGTAGTTTTGCGGCGGTCTAGCCATACCCAACCATCTTTTTCTTTTTCCAGCTCGCTGACGTTGCGCATGACGTTCCATGCCGTGAGCACGGACAATGGGTTCACATTGGAGATAAACTCGCGGACATAATCATTGGCAGGACGCAGCACAATGTCTTCCGGTCGTCCGGATTGCACGATGCGTCCCGACTCCATGATGGTTATGGTATTGCCAATTTTCAGGGCTTCTTCGAGATCATGGGAGACGAAAATGATGGTCTTTTTCAGCGCTTTTTGGAGTTGCAATAACTCGTCTTGCAGCTTGGTGCGGATGAGCGGATCGAGCGCTGAAAATGGCTCGTCCATCAACAGAATTGGCGCTTCGGTGGCAAAGGCGCGCGCGAGGCCGACGCGCTGCTGCATGCCGCCGGAAAGCTCGTGGCCATATTTATTGGCCCACTGGGTGAGGCCGACAAGATCAAGCTGCTTAGTGACACGGGCGTCAAGTTCAGCCTGCGGTACGCCGGAAAGCTCGAGCCCGAGGCCGACATTTTCGCGCACTGTGCGCCACGGCAGCAGCGCAAATTGTTGGAACACCATGGCGACCGCGCCGCGACGGACGGTGCGTAGCTGCTCCTCGGAGCATGATACAACGTCGGTGGTTCCATGAGCACCGTGGACGATTACTTCGCCGCGTGTGACTTTGTTGAGCCCGTTGACTGCGCGCAGCAGCGTGGATTTGCCGGAACCTGACAGGCCCATCAGCACGGAAATCTCTCCTTCGTTAACGGTGAGATTTGCGCCCGCCGCACCAAGCACGGAGCCTGTTTTTTCCAATATGTCAGCGCGGGACATGCCCGCATCAAGAAGCTTCATGGCCTCAGCGGTTTTGTTGCCGAAAATAATATCGACGTTCTTGAATTCGACTACGGGCTTGCCGGTTTTGGGCGTTGCGGTTTGGGTGCTCATTTTTTGTCTCCCGCTTTTGGCGCCAGCATACGGTCTAGGATGATTGCGAGAATGACGAGCGCAAGGCCGGCTTCAATGCCGAGTGGGATGTTGCGGTTTGCCAGTGCTTTATTGACCGGATTGCCAAGGCTTGGCGCGCCGATGAGCGTGGCGAAAACGACCATGGAAAGCGACAGCATTATGCACTGGGTGAGGCCCGCCATGATGGAGGGGAGCGCTGCGGGGAGCTCGACTTTCCACAGCAATTGACGACTGGTCGCCCCGAAACTTTCGCCCGCTTCGATCATCGGTTTGGGAATTGACGTTATCCCCAAATAAGTCATGCGCACGGGGGCGGGCATCGCGAAAATGATGGTGACAATGAGCGCCGGCGCTGCACCAAGGCCGAACAGGATCAAAATAGGAATGAGATAAACGAATGTCGGCATGGTCTGCATTAAGTCCATGACGGGCTGGATGATGCGCCAGACTTTGGGCTTATGCGCGGCCCAAATGCCGATGGGAACGCCAATTGCCATGGAAATGGCCGTTGCGGCAACAACAAGGACCAGCGTTTGTATGGTCTCTTTCCAAAGGTTTTGGTTGATGATGAAGAGGAAGCCTAAGAAAACAGCGAGGGCCAAGGGCTTGGATCGGCGCAAATAGTAGGCAAGGCCAGCTATAAGGGCGGCGAGCAAAACGGGGGGAATAAGCAAGAGCAGGTAAGTGGTGCCTTCGACTGCAAAATTCAGCGAGACTTTGATGGCATCGAACAACCATTGAAAATATTCCACAATGAATTCAATGACCGCTTTGCCCCATTGGCCCACCGGGATTTTCCACATTGTGATTAGTTTTGATAGTGGATCCATCTTGCTCTCCCGCAAAGCACATTAATAAAAAGGCGGCTACGGTTTCCCATAGCCGCCTTTGAAGTGTGACCTAAGAACGGTTAGCCTGCAAGAGCAGCGGTAACTGCGGCGGCAGCATCGCCGCCATCAAATGTTGTGACGCCCTCGAGCCATGGTGTAACTGCCGCCGGATTGGCTTTCAGCCAAGTCTTGGCAGTTTCCTTTGGATCTGCGCCATCCTTCAAGACCGGACCCATCATCGCGCCTTCCATGGCGAGATTGAACTTAAGGTTCGACAAGAGCTTACCAACATTCGGGCATTCGGTTGTGTAGCCAGCGCGCACGTTTGTCGAAACAGTAGCAGCACCGAAACCTGAATCGCCCATGCCATCAAGGTAGGCAATCTTCATCTCGCCCATGATCGGATGCGGGGTCCAGCCCAAGAACGCAATCCATTCATTATTTTTCATGGCTTTTTCAGCTTCTGTCAGCATTCCTGCTTCTGAGCTTTCGACCAATTCAAAACCATCGAGTTTGTTCTTAGGATCGGCGATCATGGTGCCGATGATGCGGTTGCCATCGTTGCCGGCTTCGATGCCATAAATCTTGCCTTTGAACTCATCTTTGTGAGCGCCGAGATCAGTCAATGACTTAACACCAGCATCTGCAACATATTGCGGGACAACAAGGCCGTAGCCTGCGCCATCAAGATTAACGCCAATGGTTTCGACTGACTTGTCATCCATATATGCCTTCACATCGGCGGTCATGGAAGGCATCCAATTGCCGAGGAACACGTCGATGTCCTTGTTCTTCAATGATGCGTAGGTGACGGGCACGGACAGTGTTTTTACCTCAGGCGCATAACCCAGTGCTTCAAGAATCACCTGTGTTGTGCCGGTGGTGACTTGGATGTCCGTCCAACCAACATCAGCAAAGCGAACGGCCTTGCATGTTTCAGCATCGCCAGCGAAGGCCGCGGAGACGAGAATTGTCGATGCCAAAAGCGTGGCGGCGAATGTGGATTTCAACATGAATGTTTCCCTTGTTATTTTGTATTTGCGGACCAAAGAGACAGGCTGTGCGCCAGTCGCTGACATAAGTTCTGGCATGATTTCATAGACGTTTCCAGTCACGATGCGTTGTATCCGCGACGATAGATGTTCTGAGAACGCCAACTGTTGAAAGATGGCTAAATTCCTAGAAAATATGAAGACGAAAGGCTATGGAGCTAAACCTAACAGCGGATGTTATTTCATGGCTAAACTCTATTTCAACTACGCGACCATGAATGCCGGCAAGACGACGATGCTGCTTCAAGCGTCCTATAACTACCAAGAACGCGGGATGCGCACGTTGCTGTTTGTGGCGGGGCATTACCGCAAGGATGGTGAGGGCTATATTTCGTCGCGCATCGGGCTTGAAGAAAAGGCCGAGATGTTCCGCGATGAGGACGACATGTTTCAGCGCGTACAGGATCGGATTGATGCGCACCCTATTCATTGTGTGTTTGTGGATGAAGCACAGTTTTTGACGGGTGACCAAGTATGGCAGTTGGCGCGTGTGGCAGATCGTTTGGGTATACCCGTGATGTGTTACGGGCTGCGGACTGATTTTCAGGGTAAATTGTTTCCGGGCTCTGAGGCGCTGCTGGCGATTGCTGATGATTTGCGCGAAGTGCGTACTATTTGCCGTTGCGGGAAAAAGGCCACTATGGTTGTTCGCCTTGGCGAAGATGGCAAAGTTGCCCGCCAAGGTGAGCAGGTGGCGATAGGTAAGGATGTTTACGTCTCGCTTTGCCGCCCACATTGGGAGGAAGAGATGGGGCGGGTTCAGCCCGAAGATCTAATTGGATTTTCGCGCTAGGGGAGACCTTAACAGCTTGTGGGCAGACATCTACTACCGCAGGTGGCCATCACCTAGATTTGCGCGAGGCCGCTCTTACTTTTGCGCTCAACTGTAAAATGCTTGATCCACATCAACGCCAAACGCTTGATCTCGGTCATTGTGCACTTGTTGGCGGGTAGTGACATGCTGTTTATGAGCCAGATGAGCAGAGAGGATTTATCATGAAAACTTTGTTGGTAGTTGCTGCAGTTGCTATAGCGGTGGGTCTTTTGCCGACGCTGGCGTTTGCAGATGGCGATGCAGTGGCGGGCAAAACTGTGTTTAATAAGTGCAAAGCTTGCCATGACGCTGTTGCTGAGACCAAAAAAATCGGGCCTCATTTGGTTGGCATTGTGGGACGGGCAACAGCGGCAGTTGAGGGTTTTGCCTATTCCGATGCAATGAAGGCAAAGGGGACCGAGGGACAAATTTGGACCGAGGAAAATATTGCAGCTTACGTTAAGGCGCCAAAAGAATTTGTGCCGGGCAATAAGATGCCATTTGCGGGGCTTAAAGACGATACCGAGATGGCCAATCTCATTGCGTATTTGAAAGCAAATCCAAAGCCTGAGTGATACAATCATACATTGACAAACTTAGCGCTCAAAGATGTAAGGTCTTTGGCGCTAAGTATTTTTGTGTCTGCCTTTCAAACAGGACAGGTAGCATCTATATCTGGCGTCACTGACAATTTAACGTCCGGAGATATTTCTATGGCCACCTTGCAAAACTTTGATGCCGAAATTGCTAAAACCAAAGCTGTGGTCGAAGACATGAAGACCAAACTGGACCAGACCGCGGTGGTTATGGATCAGGTTGCGAAGGCTGATAAGAAAATTGGCGACGCTAATTTTGACATCGAAAATGCACGTTTAGAAGATGTGCTGACACAGCAAAAGACCATGGAAGGCAACATTGCTGACCTCATTATAGGTCTTGAAGATGCCACGAATGTATTCGGTTCAGAATTTGAATCGATGAAAAGCTATACCGGTTGGGAAAAGTTTATCAGCATATTCTCCAAGGATCGCGCGACACGGATGCGTACCGACCGTGTTCGCAACATGTCGATGGCGGGCAATTTGCAGGAATTGCTGTCGAAGTCTGATACAATTGTTGGTATTTTGAAGAACCAAAAGACCGTCTTGGATGCACGTTACAAAACCTCTGAGGCGAGCCTTGTTCAGGTTATTGAACGGCGTAAGACGACGATGGATTCACTTGAAGCCACGCAAAAGCGTATCAATGAGCTGAACCCGCTTTTGCTCGATTTGGAAAATCAATTGGCTGCGTCAACAGATCAGAAGTCCCGTACCAAAATTGAAGCAGAGCGCTCCAAACTTGCAACCGAATATAATGAACAGCAGGCGCAGGAGCAGGTGCTTTTGGCGGAGAGCCAGACCCTTGAACGCTATACCTCAATGTTCCAGACATTTGTGGATTCGCTGAACAATCAGATCGCAGCGCAGGCCACGCTTATCAACAAGCTGACGATTGATACTGAGCAGCGCATCGTTCTCTATAAGGCGTTAGAGGATTCCTTAAAGACCGCGGCGCAGCAGGATGTCGCGCACAAAATCAACACGCTCGGCTCCAAAGTGGATACAGCGGCTGAGGAAACTATGGCCGGTATTGGCGCTGCGGCGCAGAAGCACATTGGCGACCTTCTTGAACTGCATGAGAAGAATATGGTTTCGACAGCTGATATTCAGCGCCGCAAAAAACTGGCTGATGATGCATTTGCGCGTCGTTTTAGCGAAGTTCTTGCCAAGCACAACGCCGCTAATTACGTCCAAAGCTAAGCGCCATGGAAACGGAAGAAGGCCAAGCCAATCGCTATTTTCAAGCGATTGGTTCTGCTCTTGATGGCTTAAATGTCTTTCTGCGGGCGAGGCAAGCCACGCCTCAACGTGATGATATATTGGCGGGCGTTATTGCCGAGTATATTGCGCGCTTAGAAAACTCGTTTGCTTGCTGGCAGAATAAACTGGCGTTTGTTGACACGTTCAAGATCTCACGCGCGGAATCCGGCTTTCCAGTTTTTCAGAATGTTTTGGAACTGGAAAACGACAATCGCACTGCTGCGGAGCGTTTAATTACCATTCCATTGGCCAAACAGCTACGCGCCGACATGGCGGATTTTATTCTTCGCAAGAAGGAATTTCCTGCAGCGCTGCAAAAGTCGATGGCTGAGCGAATTTATCTTGAAGCTGCCCAAAAAGGTGAGTTGTTCAAACCCTATGTTTTGCCGCGCACGATCAAGGTGGGCGTTAACTCACAGTCTATGCGCCCGAGTTATATGGTTCATTGGGGCGTGTTTGACGGCTCGGCTAATCTACCGATGGTCTACTTGGCGACGCTCGAAGACTCAAGCGAGAAAATTGTTAACGCACTGGTGACGAGCGACGGCAAGCTCAATCCGGATGAGAGAATTCCCCTGCCTGTTGAGGGCTTGCTCAATCCGGCTTTGGCGCGTCAGTTTGATGATTTTGCCGAGAAGAATTCCTCTTATTCGCTTTCGCCTTCGACCATCGCGACTAATATGGACAAGGATTTTCCAACGCTTCACCCAAAGCAATTGCGGCGCAGCGTGTTAGGGCCGTTTTACAGCGTGGGCATGACGGAGAACAATTCGACGGTTTTGGAGGTGCTTTCCAAAGTGCGCAAGCCGGAGAATGCTTGGCTTCTCACCTGGACAATTCAGGATATTTTTTCGAAGAGAGAAATTCCGGAGAAAAAGGGCATTTTCTCAACCGAGCCCGCCCGCGAAGAGTATCACATTGAGACGGACGATTTAGAATGCGCGCGCATGGGCGTTTCATCCTACGAACGCCATGCACTTGTGCCGCATGAGGCCTATCAGGCACTTTACGCCAGCGGTGAGACGAAGAAGATTTTCGACGGTTATAAGGTTCACGTCTTGTCTAATGGGCAAGTGATATCGGACGTATGAGGACGCATAAATGGACGCTGGTCTAACCACAATCGACGAAAAAGACATCGCCAAGCATTTGCCGACGGCGCAGTCGCTCGTCACACGTTTGATAATGCTAGACTCGGTTGACGGCAATTCGGGTGTGGAAATCGCTGGCACTGGACGCCGTTTTGTCTCCACGGTTTCGACAGCAGGGATGCGCAAGTCCCGCGAAGTGGAATTGACCAAATCGATCCAGAAAATCCGGCCTGATGACAGTTTGATGTCAATTGCGCAGCATACATTGCTGTTTCGCACCCGTCGTGCGGCGAGTGTG
>JAYTVD010000052.1:0-7433 GCA_043744175.1 Phyllobacteriaceae bacterium | reverse complement strand
GTCATTCTTTGCGGCCTGCTCTCTGTTCTATACGCAGTATGGACCACACGTTCGGTGCTCGCCGCCGATCAGGGCAATGCACGCATGCAGGAAATTGCGGGCGCAATCCGCGAGGGCGCGCAGGCCTATCTTGCCCGTCAGTATAAAGCTATCGCCGTTGTTGGCGCGGTCGTGTTCGTTTTGGCTTGGCTGCTTTTGTCGGCCACAGCCGCCATCGGCTTTCTGATTGGTGCGGTTCTGTCCGGTATTGCGGGCTTCATTGGTATGCATGTCTCGGTGCGTGCCAATGTGCGCACGGCTCAGGCATCGTCCAAGTCGCTTGCTGGTGGTCTCGACATCGCCTTCAAGTCCGGCGCGATCACCGGCATGTTGGTGGCAGGCTTGGCGCTTCTTGGCGTCGCCGTTTACTATTGGATACTCACCGGACCGATGGACATGTGGGCCAATGACCGCGAAGTGGTTGATGCGCTTGTATCACTCGGTTTCGGTGCTTCGCTCATTTCGATTTTTGCCCGTCTCGGTGGCGGTATCTTCACTAAGGGTGCGGATGTTGGCGGCGATTTAGTGGGTAAGGTTGAAGCTGGTATTCCGGAAGACGATGCCCGCAACCCGGCAACCATTGCCGATAATGTTGGCGATAATGTTGGCGATTGTGCCGGTATGGCCGCTGACTTGTTCGAAACCTATGCCGTTTCCGTAGTGGCAACCATGGTTCTTGCGGCAATCTTCTTCAAAGACGCTGCAAACCTCGAAGACTTGATGATGTATCCGCTGGTAATCTGCGGCGCGTCAATCATCACGTCCATCATCGGTACTTACTTCGTAAAGCTCGGCGCGACCCAAAATATCATGGGCGCTCTCTATAAGGGCCTTATTGCTACCGGCGTATTGTCCATCATCGGACTCGGCGGCGCAACATCCATGATTATCGGTTGGGGCGAAGTCGGCACTGTTGCTGGCAAAGTCATCACGGGCACAAACCTGTTCACCTGTGGCCTTATCGGTCTCTTGGTGACGGCTTTGATTGTGGTAATTACCGAATATTACACCGGCACAAACAAGCGCCCTGTGAACTCGATTGCGCAAGCCTCAGTCACTGGTCACGGCACAAACGTCATTCAGGGTCTGGCTGTTTCGCTTGAATCAACAGCGCTTCCAGCGCTTGTCATCTGTGGCGGCATCATCTCGACCTACCAGCTTGCAGGTCTCTTCGGCACAGCCATTGCTGTTACGGCAATGATCGGTATTGCAGGTATGATCGTGGCGCTCGATGCGTTCGGTCCTGTTACTGATAATGCCGGTGGTATTGCCGAAATGTCTGGTCTTCCGCCGGAAGTTCGCCACGTTACCGACGCGCTCGATGCCGTTGGTAACACCACAAAGGCCGTTACTAAGGGCTATGCAATTGGTTCAGCCGGTCTTGGCGCACTCGTATTGTTCGCTGCTTACTCCAACGATTTGCAGTTCTTTGCTGCAAATGGCGATACATACCCGTACTTCAAAGATATAGGCGCGATCTCGTTTGATCTGTCCAATCCCTACGTTGTTGCCGGTCTTATCTTTGGCGGTCTCATTCCTTACCTCTTCGGCGGTATTGCAATGACAGCCGTTGGCCGTGCTGCTGGTTCGATCGTTGAAGAGGTTCGTCGCCAGTTCCGCGAAGACAAGGGCATTATGGCCGGAACATCCAAGCCCGACTATGCTCGCGCTGTGGATATTCTGACCAAGGCAGCGATCAAGGAAATGATCGTCCCATCGCTCTTGCCAGTGCTTGCGCCGCTCGTCGTTTACTTCGGTGTGCTGCTCATCTCCGGTTCCAAGGCATCCGCCTTTGCAGCACTTGGTGCCTCGCTTCTCGGCGTTATCGTGAATGGTCTTTTCGTCGCCATTTCGATGACCTCCGGCGGCGGCGCATGGGACAATGCTAAGAAGTCATTTGAAGATGGTTTCGTTGATAAAGACGGCGTCCGTCACCTGAAGGGCTCAGATGCACATAAGGCATCCGTGACTGGCGATACAGTTGGCGATCCTTACAAGGATACAGCTGGCCCAGCCGTTAACCCAGCCATCAAGATCACAAATATCGTGGCCTTGTTACTTTTGGCCGTGCTCGCCCATCACTAAGATGAGCATGTAGTTCCAATTCAAAACCCCGCCGGAGCGATCCGGCGGGGTTTTTCATTCAAACAATAGACGAAGCACTAGTAAATGTCGCCCTTATTGTCCCTTAGGTTTGGTGCGCCGCCCCTGCCAAGACCAGACAATATTTGGCCAATAAACGTCAAGTCCTTGCCACCAGTTGGCGTCGTGCGCTTGATAAATTCAAACACTTTGCCGTCTTTCAAGCCATAATTGGCAATATTCGCGACTGTACCATCAGGCCCAAAATAAATAGCCAGAACACGCTGATCAACCAGCTTAGATTTCATAAACGCAACTGGGCGTTTCCGAGTCTGCGAAATGTAGTAAAAAACCTCATTGTCGAGGGTATTGATTGTCGATGGCGTGCCAAGTGACAGCAAAACCTGTTCACGGCTGGAGCCGACGGGCACTGCCGCAAGCGACTGCTCATCCATCACATAGCCCTGATTGATCGTTTCCGATGGCTTGGACAATTCAACGGTGTTACAGCCACTAAGCGATGCAGCAAGGGCAACGAGTGCGGCACCGGCAAAGTGGCGCGGCAATATGTTTCGCTTGAAATTCAGCTCCAACAAAGTCATCTCCCTTATAGGTCCCGATACTGGACCCACATCCACACTTTGGGTAAACCAGCTTTGCCTTTGATGCAATGTTTCAAACGCAACGATCAGGCCAAATTACCAACTACCTCGAAAGGCTTCCCACTTGTTTTTATCCAAACTCTTTGCACGCAAAGCTAAGGCAAATGAAGCCATCGTCATTCGCACCTATGAGACAATCGTGGCGGCGGCGCGGCAGCCACTGTATTTTTCTGATTGGAATGTACCTGATACCGCCCTTGGCCGCTTTGAATCACTGTCGCTCCACATGATTTTGTTCCTCCGCCGATCTAAAGCCGCGTCAGGTCCATTGCGTGAACTGGCGCAAGAAGTCGTCGAGGAGTTCTTTAAAGATGTTGACCATTCACTGCGTGAACTGGGCATTGGTGATGCGGGCGTTCCAAAGCGTATGAAAAAACTGGCGAAAATGTTCTATGGCCGCGCTGATTCCTACGACAAAGCTATAGGAGATGGTGACCATGAAGCATTGGCCGCCGCACTTCATCGCAACATCAATCCCACCACAAAAGAGTGGCATCAAGCGGTCGATATGGCTGGCCGCGTGTTTAGCCTGGTGGCCAATCTAGATGAGCAAAACGATGAGAGCCTCATTGCCGGCAATCTTTCATTCCCAAAAGCTGTACTTTAAGCTATTGAGCAGCAATAATTTGAGGCTTCTTGATGAAAACGGACTCTAAACTATCCTTCAGCCATCTGGTAAGCGTGGCGCGCCTGCCGCGCAGCGGCATGCCTCTGAAGTTGGTGGCAACACAAAAAGAATGTGCGGCGCTTGCGCAATCACATGATCTACTTGGCGTGGCCTCAATGAGCGCAAACCTCATCATCACTTCGTGGCGCGGCGAGGGTGTGAAGGTCAAAGGAACAATTTTGGCCTCGATTACGCAGGAATGCGGCATCACCCTTGAGCCACTGGACGCCATTGTCAACAATGAGTTTGAGGCGACATATGTGCCGGAAGGTTCAAAACTAGCGCGCGTCCAAACGGATGAAAACGGCGAAATCTTGCTAGATGCCGAAGGTCCGGATGCGCCCGAAACATTCGTCGGCGAAAGTTTGGATATCGGGCAGGTGGCGGAAGAGTTTTTTGAGTTGGGTATCAATCCATATCCGCGCAAAGATGGCGCAACGTTCAACACAGTCGATGAAGCCGACGAAGCGCCTTCAAATGTCTCCCCGTTTGCCAAACTAGCCGCTTTGCGGCAAAAACAGTGAATGATGCCGCAATTTTGTGCCAATTTGATTGCTTGGTTTCGATAGTTCGTTAACAAGGAGCATAGAATGGCTCAAGAAATGCGGGACGGCGATACGTGACAAAAATTGCGATTGATGCCATGGGCGGGGATTTCGGCCCCGCGGTCACCATTGCCGGTGCGGCGGTTGCGCTGGAGCGTTATCCTGAGCTGACTTTTCTATTTTTCGGAAAGGAAGCTGATGTTACTCCGGTATTAAATAAGTTTGCCGCATTAAACGCAGCATCAACTTTCGTTCATTGTGACGTGGCAGTGTCAATGGATGACAAGCCTAGCCAAGCTCTGCGTCAAGGACGCTGGAAGTCCTCGATGTGGAAGTCGATCGAAGCGGTCAAAACCGGCGAGGCGGACGCTTGCGTTTCCGCTGGTAATACGGGTGCGCTCATGGCGATGTCCCGTTTCTGTCTTCGTACAATGGCGCGGGTCGAACGTCCGGCAATTGCCGCTGTCTGGCCCACGCTTCGCGGCGAGAGCATCGTGCTTGATGTTGGCGCAACTATTGGCGCTGACGCTCAGCAGTTGGTGGATTTTTCCGTAATGGGCGCAGCAATGGCGCGTGCGCTCTTTGAAATAGACCAACCAACCGTAGCGCTTCTGAATGTTGGCGTTGAAGAAATCAAAGGCCAAGAAGAAGTCAAAGAGGCGGGCCGCATGTTGCGTGAATGCGCACTCTCAACGCTTTCCTACCAAGGCTTTGTCGAGGGTGACGACCTTGGCAAAGGCACTGTCGATGTTGTTGTCACCGAAGGATTTGCCGGTAACATTGCATTGAAAACAGCCGAAGGTACCGCCAAGCAAATCGCCGAATATTTGCGCGCCGCAATGAGCCGCACGCTGCTTGCAAAAATTGGCTATTTCTTCGCCAAGGGCGCATTCGACCATTTGCGCGAGAAGATGGACCCGCGCAAGGTCAATGGCGGCGTGTTTCTAGGCCTTAATGGCGTTGTGGTCAAAAGCCACGGCGGTACAGATGCGGAAGGTTTTGCTGCTGCAATCGCTGTTGGCCGCGATATGGCCCGCAACGGACTATTGAAAAAAATTGAGGCGGATATCGGCGCATTTCATGCTCGCCATCCGATAATTCAGCCGGGCAGCGCAGAGCTGGGCGCACCCGCACATTCAGATGAGGCTTAAGTGACAGTCATCAGATCAATCGTACGCGGCATCGGTGCTGCTACCCCAAAGCGCCTTGTGAAGAATGCTGATCTGGAAGGCATCGTTGAGACCAGCGATGAATGGATTGTTCAGCGCACCGGCATTAAACAGCGCTACATTGCGGGTGAAAACGAGACCACCGCATCGCTTGGTGCTGAGGCTGCGCAAAAGGCCCTTGATAACGCCGGTTTGACCGTTGCTGACATCGACATGATAATCGTCGCAACAGCCACCCCGGATAATACATTTCCAGCAGTCTCAGTCGATATTCAAAACCGCTTGGGCATGAGCCACGGCTTCGCCTTCGATATTGCCGCCGTCTGCACCGGCTTTGTTTATGCCATGACCACGGCGGATATGTATATCCGCGCCGGTCAAGCCCACAGGGTGATCGTTATTGGCGCGGAAACATTTTCCCGCATTCTCGATTGGAATGATCGCACCACCTGCGTATTGTTCGGCGATGGTGCAGGCGCAGTTATTTTGGAAGCGGGCGAGGGGCGTGGTCTAACATCCGACCGCGGTATCTTGGCCGCAAAGTTACGATCTGACGGTTCGCACAAACAAAAGTTGTATGTCGATGGTGGCCCGTCCTCCACGCAGACGGTCGGCCACCTGCGTATGGAGGGCCGAGAGGTTTTTAAGCACGCCGTTGGCATGATTACCGACGTCATAGAAGACTCATTTAAGGACGCAGGTATCACCGCTGCTGATATTGATTGGTTTGTCCCACATCAGGCAAATAAGCGAATTATTGATGCGTCAGCGAAAAAATTAGATATTGCTAATGACAAAGTGGTGATTACCGTCCAAGATCATGGCAATACCTCAGCGGCATCGGTGCCGTTGGCACTTTCGGTTGCCGTCGCAGACGGACGCATCAAGCCCGGAAACTTGATTCTGTTGGAAGCCATGGGTGGCGGGTTCACGTGGGGAGCTATGCTGCTACGCTGGTAAGACAAAATGCGGCGGCATTCTTGACCACACAACTTTGAGCCGCTAACGTGGTGTTTCAATTAGAAAAAGCAGACTATCAGGGATGGACGTTATGGGGGGAAAGACTGTTACTCGTGCGGATCTTGCCGAAGCTGTGTATCGCAAAGTAGGGTTATCACGCACAGAATCCGCAGACCTTGTTGAGATGGTTTTGGACCAAGTGTGCGATGCTATTGTGCGCGGCGAAACCGTCAAACTGTCATCCTTTGCAACTTTCCATGTTCGCGATAAAAACGAGCGCGTCGGCCGCAACCCCAAAACCGGCGAAGAAGTGCCAATTTCTCCCCGCCGCGTCATGACTTTCAAAGCTTCCAATGTTTTGAAACAAAAAGTCATCAAGGGGCACACATCGTCTGCAAAAAAGTGATTGGCTGGCTTTAATCTTCGCTACCTTTCCTCTTGAATATTTGTCGATAAACGATTGAAATGGTTACGAATCAATTTGTCTCTTGATTCAGCGCATCGTGAGCAAATGTATGGCATAGTTTTTACACACGAATTGCGACGTCTAAAGAGCCCGGCAACGGTGTTGATTCTAAATAACCAGTCGTTGCCAAAGGATAGTCTATCGTGATGGACAAAAGCCCGGATGCCTTTCGCACCATTAGTGAAGTCGGCGAAGATTTAGACCTTCCGCAACATGTACTGCGGTTCTGGGAAACGCGTTTCATACAAATCAAGCCGTTAAAGCGCGGCGGCGGACGTCGCTACTATCGCCCAGCTGATGTTGAATTGCTCAAGGGCATTCGCACATTACTTTATGACCAAGGCTATACCATCAAGGGTGTGCAACGCCTACTGAAGGACAATGGCAATCAGTTTGTCATCGCGCTTGGCTCGGGTGAAGTGAATGCTGCTGAAGAAATTGCGCGCCAGCGCCAGACGCTGCAAGTCACCGAGCAGGCGCAGGCTCACGCCGCCAAAAAATCCGCACCAGCCGCCTACGATCCGGATGACGATGCACTAGTCGGCGCACCAAAACTTTCGGCTGCCCGCCGTTTTTTTGGCCTTGGTGGCAAGACAGAAGAGGGCGGCCCAGTAGGTTCGGATCAGGAAGCCTTGGCCAAAGACAATCGCGCACTTCTGCAAGAAGTGCTGTTCGATCTATTGGAATGCAAGCGACTTCTCGATCAAACGCGCTAATCTTTCGTCTGCACTCTTGACCCCGCAATTGCGCCGTTTATAGAAGACCTCGGTTCGGAGTGTGGCGCAGCCCGGTAGCGCACTTGTCTGGGGGACAAGGGGTCGTGGGTTCGAATCCCGCCACTCC
>JAYTVD010000051.1:0-7452 GCA_043744175.1 Phyllobacteriaceae bacterium | reverse complement strand
GTCGTTTTTGGCAAAGCGATCAACCCGCTTTTTGCCAATTTGAGTGCCGCTTCAACGATTGGCTTGTAACCTGTGCAACGGCATAAATTACCTGCAAGCGCATCATGAATTTGTTCTTCACTCGGGTCTGGAGTTACTGCCAAAAGTCCTGCCAGTGACATTACAATTCCAGGTGTGCAAAAACCGCACTGCGAAGAGCCGTTTTCGGCCATCGCGACTTGCAGCGGATGATAAGTCTCGGCCTTCAAACCTTCAACGGTGAGGACATCGCATCCGGCTATTTGCCCCATGGAAAGGATGCAGGAATTGACAGCGGCATACTGGCTATCTTCTTGTTTTGAAAGCAGAATTGAGCATGCCCCGCAGTCGCCTTCGGCGCAGCCTTCCTTGGTTCCAGTCAATCGTTTTGTCGTGCGCAGCCACTCCAAAACGGTCAAATCCGCGCGACAATTTACGCTTTGCGCTGTACCGTTTAGGGAGAAATTTATGTGAGTTTGGCTCGCCATTTTGGGTCTCAGTCTTCTTGGTTTTACGCTATAAAATAGCTGTTTTCAAAGGCAAATTCTTGTAAATTATTGCCCTCACCACTGCGGTCAATCACGATAAAATCACAGATATTTTGCAGCGATAAAAGCGGGTGATGCCAGGTATTCTTAGCATAATTTACACCCTGCCCGCCTTCCGCTTTGAAAACCCGCGGCGTCAATGGAACACCGTTTTTGTCCTCGGCCACCACCACCAGAAACGGGAATTTTCCCATCGGGACAAAGGCCTGACTGCCCAGCGGATGACGCTCGACCATTTTTATTTCTATTGGAAAATCAAAAGGTTGGCCGCGAAAGATGTTTACAATTGCGTGACCGGATTGATCCTCCACATCGATCTTCATCAGGTCATGAAAGCGCTCTGTTGTCCCGCCATTGATGATCTTAAGTGTAGCATCTTTTGTCTCAATTACATCACCAAATGGGGCAAATGCCACCTTGGTAAGCACCTCGATTTTCAGCTGAACCTTGGTCATCAGCCACCTGCCGGATGCGTTGTTTTCCAGTGCTTGGCGATGTCGATGCGCTTGGCTACCCACACTTTTTCACGGGACAAGACATAGTCCAAAAACCGCGCCAGCGAAGCCGCACGGCCGGGCCTGCCAACCAGTCTGCAATGCAGTCCAATAGACAACATTTTGGCGGCGCCTTCTTTGCCCTCTTCATAAAGCACGTCAAAACTATCTTTAAGATAGCTGAAAAACTGATCGCCGGAATTGAAGCCTTGGGGCGTCGCAAAGCGCATGTCGTTTGTATCTAGTGTGTAAGGTACGATTAGCTGCGTCTTATCTAAGTCTTTGACATAATAAGGTAAATCGTCGGCATAAGTATCAGCATAATACTCAAACCCGCCCTCTTCCATTACAAGCTTCAGCGTATTTTCCGAGCAGCGGCCAAGATACCAACCCGTGGGTCGAGAACCGGTAACTTCAGTGTGCAGCCGTATCGCCTCGGCTAAATCTGCCCGCTCCTGCTTTATCGGCGTGTCCTTGTAGTCGACCCATTTAAGACCATGGGACGCGATTTCCCAGTCCGCCTCCTTCATGGCGACAACTTGTGCAGGACTGCGCTCTAGGGCTGTTGCTACGCCGTAAACGGTCACTGGGATTTGTCGTTTTGTGAACATGCGCCAAAGCCGCCAAAAGCCAGCGCGCGCGCCATATTCGTAGATGGATTCCATATTCATGTGCCGCTGCCCGACCCAAGGATGCGCCCCCACGATCTCCGATAAAAATGCTTCCGATGCATTGTCACCATGAAGGATGCAGTTCTCACCACCTTCCTCATAATTCACCACAAATTGCACAGCAATGCGCGCCCCACCCGGCCATTGCGGGTCTGTCGCGTTACGACCATAGCCTTGCATATCCCGTGGGTATTTCGCTTTCGACAAATCAAACATCTTAAATCAAAGACTCCATTAGCGTTATCTTGGCTGCGAAATTGAATTTTATCAACTGGTCAAACACCTGTTTGATTTATCACTTTTTCTCAATAGAAAGAGTATATTAGATAGCCTCACCAGTAGCCAAGGACACCGCATTTGCCTCTTGAATTTGAACTAGAATTTGAGGCTCGCCATGGCGAGGCTGTTTCCGTGGCTCCCAATTTGCACCGAATAACCGCACCCAATGGCGGGCCATTCACTTTCCATGGCACGAATAGTTATCTTATCGGCAACGAAACGCTAGCCTTGATTGATCCAGGTCCTGATGAAGACGCTCACCTGACTGCGCTTTTGGGCGCCATCGGAACCCGCAAACTCACACATATCTTCGTCACTCATACCCATCGCGATCATTCGCCTTTGACAGCTAAATTAGTGGCGGCAACAGGAGCAAAGACTTATGGTTACGGTCCTCATATTGCTGCCCGTGAACTTGGTGCGGGTGAGACCAACTATCTCGATTCCAGTGCGGATTATGATTTTTCGCCTGATGTATTGATGACACACGGCGATATTATTGCAGGAAACGGTTGGCGTATTGAGGGCGTTTTCACGCCCGGCCATACGGCTAACCACATGGCATTTGCCCTGTGTGACACAGGCATTTTATTTTCAGGGGACCATGTCATGGCTTGGGCAACTAGCATAGTTGCGCCGCCGGATGGCTCGATGGATGCCTATATGAAGTCGCTGGATGTGCTAATAACGCGAGACGATAGGCTCTACTTCCCCGGCCATGGCGGGCCCGTTCGCAATCCGGATCAATATGTGCGGGCGCTGCGCTCGCATCGATTGCTGCGTGAGAATGCAATCCTCAGCCGCCTGAAGAAGGGAGACAGGACAATTTCGGAAATCGTCAAAGTGATCTACCGACGCACTGACCCGCGCCTGCATGGCGCAGCGGCACTTTCAGTTTTTGCGCATTTAGAGCGGTTAATTGAGCGAAAACTGGTAAAAACGGCGGAGAGTCCTTCGCTGACTGGCGTGTATGAGCCAGCGTGACCTCTACTTTCCGGCTGCCGCTTGGACCTTCAAATCCAGATCATTCATGAAATCGGCAATGCGCCGTGCGTTTGTTCCAAGATCGTTGCGGCCATAGCGTGAGGCAGAACGCATATCGACATAAGCCGCCTCACCTTCATCTGTGACACGAATTACGACATCATCCACGAAACCGAATAGCGCTGACTTTACGCTGGCTTCAATCACCCAGTCGGCATCTCCATTACTTTGGGCGGAGGGTGCTTTTAGTTGCCAACCTTTGTCGTCAATCACCGTCATTACGTCAGCGATGATGCTATCGGCTGACAACGGATATCGGCGACCGGCTAAATCTAGATAAAATTTATCTTGTAAGACAGCATCAAGCCGCGGCGGCTCGTTTGTGTTGCCGCCGAGAATAAGTGTTGACGGCTGCGCGAAATGTGGCGGATCCTGCGGGTCTGTTGATATATCGGAAAGGGGGGCCGTCACTTGAGATAAATATCCAGCCACAGCGGCAGGCGCTAGCACCGGCAGCGACAAAACGAGCGCCAAGGCGGAGCGGCGACCGCCAATCGCGGAGTTTCGCCAGAGGTCTGAGAAACCAAGCATTGCCAAACAAAACGCGGCGAGTGCAATAGCAATGGCGGCAATCAGCACCAACAAAAATGACTGCGTGCCTAGCACACCAGTCCGATGGGCTATCGTAGCAACGATCGCCAAAACTGGCGCGAACACAGCCGGACGCAGCGACCATGTCGCTGCCGCTGATTTTTCCCGCACATATTCACGCCGCATCATTTAGTTGTTTATGTCCACTGCTTGGCCTGCTCTTTAGCTTCATGCCGGCTATTTCGCAAACGATAGCCTCGGACATTTTGTTGCATCTTGCCGCATTGTTGCCGCGAATGGCTTGCAGCTTAACGATGGGGGGCAAGTGCACAGGGAGAGCGCACATGCCACAAGTGAATATATCGACCGGTTCAGCAATTCCGGCACCGCCTACTGTTCCCGACAAATTATTGGGAGCGGATTTGGAAAATGTGGAGCTTTTGATGGCTCTAGAGGCGCAAAATCTGATGGGTTCAGGTTTTGACAACAGCGTTCGTCGCGCCGCGCAATCCATAGGTGCGGAATTCCTCTTCAATATTCCCGCGCCCTCGAGTCTGCCCTTCCAGCGCGCTGCATTGGTTCGTTTGCCGGAAGGAAACGGGCAAATTGTGCTGGTTACGTTGAGTTCTGATGGCGTAACCATGGATGCGCAAGAAGAGCGGCCTGAAACGGCCCATTTATTCCGTTTGGGCGAAGCATGGCTCGCCGTTGTGGACCAATTTCGCAAGCTAAGCTGAACCGCCACGGCTTTGCCTGATGGTCGCCTGAGCGCAGGCAAGTCTGGCAATCGGTACGCGAAATGGCGAGCAGGACACAAAGTCCAATCCAGCTTCTTCGAAAAACTGGATGGATTCAGGCTCGCCGCCATGCTCACCGCAAACGCCGAGCGCAAGATCGGGCCTCGTCGCGCGGCCGCGCTCGCAGGCGATGCGGATCATTTCGCCCACGCCTTCGCGGTCCAGCGTCACGAATGGGTCACGCAGCATGATGCCTTTTTGCAAATAGGTGGACATGAAAGCGGACGCATCGTCGCGCGAGATGCCATAGGTAGTTTGCGTTAAGTCATTGGTACCAAAGGAGAAAAACTCTGACGCCTCGGCAATCGCCCCTGCCCGCATGGCTGCGCGCGGCAATTCAATCATGGTGCCAACAAGATAGCTCACTTTGATGCCAGTCTCGCGCTCCACTTCGGCAGCGGCTTTTGCAATGCTGTCTTTAACGAATGCCAACTCTTTCATCATGGAAACCAGAGGCACCATAATCTCCGGCTCAACAGTCGCGCCCGTCTTGCGCTGAACCTCAATAGCCGCTTCAAAAATGGCGCGCGCCTGCATTTCAGCAATTTCCGGATAGCTGATGACAAGGCGGCAGCCGCGATGTCCCAGCATCGGGTTGAATTCATGGAGACTATCAATGCGCTCGCGCAGCGTTTCAACGGTGATCCCCATTGCGCCCGCGACTTCCACAAGCTCGGCGAAACCCTTTGGCAAGAACTCGTGAAGCGGCGGGTCGAGCAAGCGGATCGTCACCGGCATTCCAGCCATAATCTCAAATAGCGCGATAAAATTCGAACGCTGCACAGGCAGCAAACGCGCTAACGCTATACGGCGATCTTTTTCAGTTTCGGCCAAGATCATTTCGCGCATGTCGTTGATGCCAATGTCATCGAAGAACATTTGCTCGGTGCGGCAAAGGCCTATGCCATCAGCGCCGAAAGTGTGAGCAGCGCGGGCATCGGCTGGCGTATCGGCATTGGCGCGCACTTTCATGCGCCGCGCAGAATCCGCCCAGCCCATAATCATAGCAAATTCGCCGGATAGTTTGGGCTGCAATGTCGGCACCGCGCCCTTAAGCACCTGCCCTAGGCCGCCATCAATGGTGATGATATCGCCGCGCCGGATGCGCACATCAGCGCAAATCAGCGTGCCATTTTTGCTATCAACGCGCATATTGCCAGCGCCGGTGACGCAAGGTTTTCCCATGCCGCGCGCGACAACAGCCGCATGGCTGGTCATGCCGCCGCGTGTGGTGAGTACGCCTTCGGCGGCGTGCATACCGTGAATATCTTCGGGGCTGGTTTCGGCGCGCACCAAAATACTTTTGCGGCCTTCAAGTTTGAGCCGCTGCGCCTCGTCTGACGAAAACACCACTTCGCCTGTTGCAGCGCCAGGAGAGGCCGGAAGACCAGAACCGATAATGGTGCGCGGGGCGTCTGGATCGACAGTTGGATGAAGCAATTGGTCGAGAGCTGAAGGCTCGATACGCAGCAGCGCGTCTTCCCGCGAGATGATGCCTTCGCTGGCCATATCGACGGCGATACGCAGCGCACTGCGCAAATTACGCTTTCCAGAACGCGTCTGCAGCATCCATAGCTTGCCCTGCTCAATGGTAAATTCCATGTCTTGCATGTCGCCGAAATGGTGTTCGAGCTTTTCGGCGGTCGCCAAAATATCGGAAAACAATCTTGGCATGGATTTTTCAAGGGAGGACTGCGTAGATCCGGTCGCCTTGCGGCCTTTTTCCGAAAGGCTCTGCGGCGTGCGTAGGCCCGCCACGACATCTTCGCCCTGCGCGTTGGGCAAAAATTCGCCAAACAGTGTCTTCTCGCCTGTGGAAGGATCGCGCGTGAATGCAACGCCGGTGGCGGATTCGCCCGCCATATTGCCAAACACCATGGCTTGAATGCTGACCGCAGTTCCCCAGCTTTCGGGAATATTATGCAAGGCGCGATAAGTGACGGCGCGCACATTGCGCCAGCTTAAAAATACGGCGCGAATGGCATCCCATAACTGAGTTGAAGGGTCTTGCGGAAACGGGACACCAAGTTCTTCTTCCACGCCTGCTTTGAAAATAGTGACCAACTCTTTCAGCTGATCGGCAGTCAAATCAGTATCTTGCGCTGCGTCGTGCAGATCACGCGTGCGCTCTAACAGGTCTTCAAAATAGCTATTATCGAGGCCAAGAACCACATCGGAATACATCTGAATAAAGCGACGATAAGTATCATAGGCAAAGCGTTCGTCGCCAGTCGCTGCGGCCAGACCTATGACGGTCTCGTCATTGAGACCAAGATTGAGAACCGTGTCCATCATGCCCGGCATGGAGGCGCGGGAGCCGGAACGCACGGAAACCAGCAAAGGATTTTGTGGATCGCCAAATGAGCGGCCCGTGCTTGAGGCCAGATTTGCGATGGCTGCCGTAACCTGCGCCTCAAGGCCGTCGGGCAGACTCTTGTCGGAGGCTAAAAATGAATGACAGGCATCCGTGCAAATGGTGAAACCGGGAGGGACGGGCAAGCCAAGGCGCGCCATTTCGGCAAGGTTCGCGCCCTTGCCGCCCAGCAATGCCAAATCCGCCGCGCCGCCTTCAGCCGCGCCGCCTCCAAATTGATAGACCCACTTGGTCACTTAGTCCTCCCGCCGCGCTGGTTTTCCCATTTTTGCAGCATGTATTTTGTGGCACTGATTTATGGTGCAGTGCAACAAGAAAATGAAATGATGGTGAAAATAGGTGGTTGGGGCCTGTCCGGCAGAAAAAATGCCCTGCCCGCGCGAAAGCCCGCCGGTTCCCACGGGACCTAGCGCCACAAACTTCCAAATTTTCATAAACCCTCACGAACTATCCTGCCGCTCGCCAGAATAAATCGCCAGCAAATGGCATTCGAGCAGAACCGCATCAACCTCGTGATCCTTACGCTTGCGTGAGGCTGGCGCAGGGCCGGGACGCATGGGTGAATAGCGGTGGGCCAAATTTTGTGCATAAGCCAAATCGCGCTGTTCATACCAGCGTGCGAGGCGCTTGGCTTGGCGCGGCAGATTTTCCAATGCGTGTTTCAGTGCCAGAATGCGTGCGTGCAGCGAGGCGGCA
>JAYTVD010000050.1:0-2292 GCA_043744175.1 Phyllobacteriaceae bacterium | reverse complement strand
ATCTCGATGATGTTGCCGCCGATTTTCGCCATCGCCACGGCCGCCGACTGAAGATCGCCACCAAATACTGGCGTTTGACACAAGGGTTTTTCAGCCAGAAACATGGTATTCAAGTCTATCAGATCATCGAGAGCCTAGGTGCGACGGAGGGCGCGCCCGCAGCTGGGCTGGCTGATCTGATTGTTGATATCACCTCGACGGGATCGACACTGACGGCCAACAACCTGAAAATCCTGACCGATGGTGTAATATTGAAGTCACAGGCATGTCTCGTTTTGTCACGCAAATCGCGCAGCGAGGAAGATAAATCATCAGTGGCATCTGTAATTGAAGCGATAAACGCCTCGCTCTAGAGCGGATGCACCATGCGCTTGGTATGCCACCCGGTAAACTTCCAAATGCCAAGAACAATCAGTGCCGCGACATAACCATCAGAGGCATAGTGCCAGCCAAGATGGACTGAGCCGACAAAGATGGTCAGCGCAAAAGCCCCGGCCAGCCAAGCCAGCACCGGATTTGCGTGGCGAGCCGCAAGAAACATCAATACGGCGATTGCATTGTGCATGGAGGGCATAGCAGAGATGCCGGAGATAACTTGATCAGATGGATGCCTGTAAGCATCCCAAAGCTGATCGCGGATCATCAGTGTGCGTAGCGAATGCTTGGCGTTCACCGCTTCAAGCTGTGCAATCAACCCGGTATATTCCGATGTGCCGCCGTGCAGTCGGTCGAAATAGATTGGTCCCGCTGATGAATAGGCCAAAGCCATCAAGCAGCCGATGACAATCCACGCAAGAACAAATGACAAAAGGTAACGGTGCCGCAAGGCATCACGGCCCGGGATAAGGGCGACCGCGGCGGTGGATGTGAATATCACCGGGAACCAGAGATAGTAAAACTGATCAATCTCGAAGGTGAACAAGCCATAGCCGGTAATCGAGGCGATGAGCTCCCACGGCGCATGTCCAAAATGAATCGCCCGATCAAATTTCGCAAGCAAGGGATCCCAGCTGAACGGATTCAGCATCGGGATGTGCGATTTGAAACTTGGGAAGGTGAACATGAACACACCGACCAAAACGACAGTCGGCAAGGCGCGGCCAAGGTTTTGACGCGCCAACAAGACTTGAAATGTATAATCTACGGTTTTGTCGATTGACCGTGTTTCTGCAAGTTTCGAAATTGTATGCACAACCAGCGCGAAAAACAGTGACAGGCCGCTGAACATCAACAATTGGACGACTGTGGTTGCGGTGATCAGGTTTGGGTTAGGCAGAAACGATGCCCCGAAGGAAATGAACAAGAGGGACAGCAAGACAAAAGCGGCTTGACCATCGAGCAATGGCGTATCCAACCGGAACCGATGCCACGGCACATCGAGGCGAAAACTTCGCCACAGCCGATCACTCGTTTTTACGGTCACATTTTCGGACATGATTGGCCTGTTATTTTTTTCAAACATAGCCGGATGCAGTTAAGACAAAAATAAAGCCCGCAAACATGCTGCGGGCTTTTTTGATTTGGTTAATGATTTAATAATTCAGCCGCGCCTGGCATCAACCGATAGGGCGCCTGCGCCAGTGACGCCGAGCAGCAGGAAGCCGCCTGCCATTGCCAGGTTCTTCATGAACATGATCATTTGCATGCCGCTGGCATCACCTGCGGAGGCCGCATAATGGAAGACAAGGCCGGTAAAGATACAAAATGCAGCCATAAGCCACGATGCAATTTTGGTTTGAAAACCGACGAGGATTGCGATGCCGCCGAACGTTTCAAACGCCGCGGAAACCCAAGCCAAAAGGCCGGACGCCGGAACGCCTGCAGAAGCGATATAACCGGCAGTGCCAGCGATATCGCTGAACTTCTGCAGGCCGGCAAGAATGAAAATGATGGAAAGAAGAATGCGCGCGATCAGAATGACTGCATTGTTGTTCGACATGGAAAACCCTCTGTTGTGCCAGAAGACATGCATAACAAATATCTAATTGAGAAAAAAGCCGAACAATTCAGACAGATTGTCATTTATTATTGAACAATGAATTGGTTTTCCCATGCAAAACTGCCGGAAAAGCATAACTTTCCGGTCCCCCGCATGTCCGCAACTGTCATGAATAATCACGACGAATTTGGCGCGTTCATCGCCTCGCGGGCGAAATAATGACAATCGCGCAGGATGTCATCGACCTCGTGCAATGGACGCCTGCGGTAGCCCGGTGGCGGGCCGGGGCGAAATGGCGAAATGCGGATGGGGCGAAACGGGCCTTTGCGCTGAAGCAACAGGTCGCGGCGCTG